>CAVAWS010000001.1:0-8369 GCA_963592455.1 Paratractidigestivibacter sp.
GCACCTGACAAAACTATTAATATTAATACAACGCTATTTAAAGATTTTAGCATATTATTTACGTTTTTAATAGTTTGGTTAACCGACATAACACTCATTATATTATCATTTTCTAATAACTCTTTTGATAACTTTTCTTCATTTTTAACATCATCAATTTTTAAATAAGTAATATTAGTTTCATATTTATCTATGTTATTTTCATAAGTTTTTTTATTCATGTACACATAATGACTTACATAGTTTTCACAAACATCAGATATAATAAATTTATATTCTTTATTACTAGAATCTTTTATTATTATTTTATCACCCTTAGACTTATTTATAAGTTGTGATAATTTATCTGATATTATAACTTCATTATCTTTTAATTTTATTTTTTTACCTGTCTTAACTTCCTTTAACTCTGCAACATTATTCATGTCTTTTTCATTATCAGGTACAAATATATTTATATCGTAATTATCTATAGTCATAGATACAATCATATTAGTATCTAATCTTTTAATAATATGTTTATTTTTAAATATATTATCTAAATCTTCTTTGCTAGGATTATTTGTAACATAAACCATTTCATCGAATTTAAACACGTTATGATACTGTTTATCAGGTATTTCTACAATTGAATCACGTATACCAAAACCTGCTAACATAAGTGCAGTACATCCTAGTATTCCACCAACTGTCATAAATACTCTCTTTTTGTATCTAAATAAGTTTCTAACTGTTATTTTATTTGAGAAGTTAATACGATTCCAGATAAATGAAATACGTTCTAAAAGTACTCTCTTACCATTTGATGGAGCTTTTGGTCTCATTAAATCTGATGGCTTTTCTTTAACAACTTTTCTTATTGTTAAAAGTGTAGTACCACATATACATATAGTTGCAATTAATATACCAACTATTGCATTTGTAGGATTAAAATCATATTTAAATACTGGAACATCAAATAATATTTTATATATATTCCAAATAAACAATGGAAGCAAGAAAAATCCTATTAACGCACCTATTATTCCACCAGATATAGTAGCAATACCAGAATATAATAAATATTTTCTTCTTATGTGTTTATTATTAAATCCTAATGATTTAAATGTTCCAATTGTTCCCCTATCATCTTCTACCATTCTAGACATTGAAATAAGACTTATTAATATCGCAACAACAAAGAATATAGTAGGAAACACCTTAGCTAAGTTTGATACACTTTCTCCATCATCAATAAAACTTGAATATCCATTATCATCTAATCTATCATATGTATACCATTTTGAATCAGGTATATCCTTTAATTTATTTTTAGCAGCATTAATATTAGTTTCAAACATTTTAACACTATTATAATACTCTTCTAAACTACTATTATATAAACTTAAACTACTTCTATATTTACTTAAACCAGAATTATAACTACTTAATCCATCTTGATACTCTTTATAATATTTTAAATAAGTATTATATGATGAGTTATATTTACTTAATCCATCATTATAAAGTAAAAGGCCATTATTATATTCTGTTTCAGCATTTTTTAATTTTCTTATTCCAGATACAAATTCATTAAATTCTTCTGAATTATTCTTACAATATTCTAAAACTTTAACAATCATATCATGATACGGCATATCTTCTGGAATGTTTTTAATTATATTATCTATGTTATCCGGATTAGTAATATAATCTTTAATTAAAGCATTATTATCTGCTATAAAATTGATACAAAATACTATTTCCACATATCCAGGCGTATCAGTAGGTATTTTATTTATTAAATCGTCTTTTTTACTAGGATTTTTAAGGAATTCTATAAATTCTTTATCAAATCCTAGGTCATATATTTGATTAATTACTTCTATGACTTTATCACGATATAAAAGATTATCAGGTACTAAGGAAATAACTAATTCTTTTGGCACACTTTCATTATCAACATAATCTAATAACTTACTAAGATCATCATATGTTATTCCATAGTCCTTTAGTTTTTCATTTATTAATTTTTTATTATTATTTATCTCATCGTTAGCAGCATCCAACTTTTTCTTGTTTTCATCCAAAGTTATTTTTGCATCATCTAGTTTTTTCTTATTTTCATTTAATTCTTTTAATGCAGCATCTAACTTTTTCTTAGAATTATTTAAGGTTTTTTTACCATTTACTAATTCTTCATTTGCCTTATCAATTTGATTCTTAGCATTATTTAGTTTACTCTGTCCCTCTTCTTCTTTTTTCTTTATCTCATCATTTGCTTCATTATAAATTTCACTATATCTTAATGCTTCCCTATTACTTTTTATCTTATTTATGTTTTTTAACGCATTACTTATTTTATTATTATATGTATCACTATTAGAAGTATCTTCTTTTGCATTATCTACTAAAGCATAAATTTCAGTGTAATAATCTATATCAAAATTATCCTCATTTACATACGCATAATAATTTATCTTACCTGTACCTATATTAGTGTTTCCACGATTTAAGGTTCCTGATGCACTAGTTATATATAACGGACTTTTTACAATACCAACTACCTTTAACTTTTTATTTTTAATTACATCATCATCTATTGTTATAACGTCACCTATTTTCAAGGATTCCTTATCAAGCATTGCTTTTTCTATAACAATTTCATTATTATTTTTAGGCATTCTTCCTTCTAATATTTTTACTTTATTAACTTTATCATTTATTCCAATTAATTTTAAAACAAATTCTTGTTCTTTGATATTAGTTAATACGTCCTTAGAATATGAACCATATGCCTCTTTTATGTTCTTAACCTTTTTAATAGCTGAAACATCATCATTAGTAAGTCCTAGTGTAGAAACTACTTTAATATCATATACATTGTTATCATCATAATATTTATCAAGAGATTTCATCATATCTGGTGCAGCCATTTTTATTCCGACAAAAACTAAAACACCAAGCATACTCATCACAAGAAGTGATAAAAATCTTTTAAAAGAACTTTTTATTTCTCTAATACTACTTGTATTAATTCTATCTTTTTTCATTATTACCACTCTATTTCATCTATACTTTTTGGTTTCTTATTGATGATAATTTCACTTGCACTACCATTTTTAAATTTTATTACCTTATCAGCCATTGGTGCTATTGCAGCATTATGTGTAATAATTATAACGGTCATTTTCTCTTTTCTAGCAGTTTCTTCTAGCAATTTTAATATTTGTTTACCAGTTTTATAATCAAGTGCACCTGTTGGTTCATCACATAAAAGTAGTTTTGGATTTTTAGCTATCGCACGAGCTATTGCAACTCTTTGTTGTTCTCCTCCTGATAATTGTGAAGGAAAGTTATTCATTCTCTTTTGAAGTCCAACTTTATTTAATATTGTTTTAGGATTCAAGTGATCTTTACATAATTGCACAGCAAGTTCAACATTTTCTAAAGCTGTTAGGTTTTGTACTAAGTTATAAAATTGAAATACAAATCCTATATCATTTCTTCTGTACAAGATAAGATCTTTATCACTATAATTTGTTATATCTTTATTATCTACCAATACTTTACCACTAGTAGCTGAATCCATACCACCTAATATATTTAAACAAGTAGTTTTACCAGCTCCAGATGGTCCAAGTATTACGACTAATTCTCCTTTATCAATTTCAAATGAAGCTTTATTAAGTGCTTTTATTTCAACTTCACCCATGTGATAAATTTTATTAACATTCTTAAATTCTATATATGCCATAATACCCACCTCTTAGTGATATATTATATAATAAAATGAAAAAAATAGCACTACCTATTTTATACTCTTGTATAATTATTATACTTTTGTAGAATAAAGTTTATAAAAATAAAACAACTAATCTTCCTTTTAATATTGATTAGTTGTTTTTACATATGCATTACTATTTTCACGTTCTCTTTCACTTATAAGTTTTTGTCTTCTTGACGTTGCAAGCATATTAAACGTTCTCATTTTACTCATATCTTTTTTTACTATTTTTCTATACTCTAATAGTTTTGGTAAAGTAAATGATGAAACATCACTTTTTGCAAATAAATTAAATCTTTCTTGCGCGTACTTTAATCTATGAAAATAAAAATCTTTACTATCCATCATATACTCAATAATATCTTCGGACATATCTAAATCCTTTTCAACAACGCAGAATAATTCACCTAATTTTAACTCGTCACTTGCCATGTTGCAATCAGGCATTAAATTACCATCTATACTTGTATAAACAGGATATTCTTCACTATCTAAAACATCAAATGATGTATCTATATCCCTTGCAATAATTATTTTAGATAATGATGTTGATAAGTCTTTACCGTCTTTTTTACCTTCATACATTCTTAAGTCTGCAACTGATAATTTTTCATTTAATTCATTATAATTCATAATGAAACTCTCCTTTCTTTTTAGCGTGCTTTACCATTCTATAATATATATGCACCAAAATCAAGGAAAACTTTAAAAATATTTATTATTTTTTAAGCATGTATATTCCAAGTGTTAAATAGCCTGCAAATACTGTCCATAAAAGATATGGAATATTTAAATAAAATGCTCTTTTGTCTATTTTGCAAAAAGTTACCATCATAACTATTATTGATATAATAAGTAAAAGAATCCATATAAATGCGAATAAATATGCCCCAAATCCAAAGAATATTAAACTCCATAAAGAATTTATGACGAGCTGAATTATATAACATATAATTGCATTCTTTTTATTTTTATCATTTGATTTTAATATTATATAGCAAGATATACTCATTAATAAATATAAAATACTCCATACTATAGGAAATAATACTCCAGGTACATTTAATGGCTTTTGTAACTCTTTAAATGTCTCCATGTTATTCATTGTAAAAAAGCTAAAAAAACTACCTACTAAAAAAGTTAAAATAATTATAGCAATTAATTTTTTCCAATCTATTTTCAATATCATCACCATTATTATTTTACTTAATTTTAAATATTATTATTCATAATAATTTTGAATAAATCTATATACGATTTTTTGATCTATTACGGATGCTTCATCATCATATAAATTATACTGTTTTATACCATTATTATTTGCATAATTTGATACTACTTTAATAGACACATAAGCAATTTTATTAATGTATGAAAATTCTCCTACACAAGCTGACTCACAGTCTACTGCACCAGCGTTATAACTTGATCTTATACTGTTAGCAAGACTATTATTTGATACATACATATCTGATGAAGTTATAATATCATTAGAATAATTTACCATGCACTTCATGCAAGCCTCATTTGCACATAATACTAAATCATCATTTGCCTTATAAAGAGAATTATCTAGCAGCGGAATCATTGCCTCTTTATATCCATTAGGCATAAAATCAACATCAAATTGAAGTGTATTATTAGGTATTACACAGCTAAATATATCATTATTATCGCAAATACTACCTGCTGTTCCAACAGATACTAAAACCCTAATATCATAATTACAAAGTAAATACATTAAACTACTACCAATATTAACTTTTCCATAACCTGTTGTTACTATTAAAAACTCGTGGTCCTTATAATCACACTTATAAACGGTTATACCACTTTTTGAATTTTCCTTTTTATAATTGAACTTATCTAACAAATTAGATACATATTTTTTTTCTGATGCAACTAGTGCTAACACTTTAACACCTCCATATTAAAATATATTGTTTTATATTAAATTTATTTACATAAAATATTTTGAAAGGACTGGTTTTATGGCTTATAAAATTGCTATTGATGCATCTAAAGGTGGTTCTAGTATTGGTGCTAATTCAAATGGTATAGTTGAAAAAGATCTTACTTTATTAATTTCAAAATACATTGGTAATAGATTGAATGAACTTGGTATAGAAAATTTTTTAGTCAGGGATAATGATACAACTTTATCTGATGAACAAAGAGCAAATATAATTAAAAATAAATATGGTGATGGAAACAATATCATAGTTATTTCAAATAGAATTAATACTGGTGGTGATAACGGTGCTGAAATAATGTATGCATTAAGAAATAATAGCAAACTTTCTTCATCAATTGTCGATAACTTAAAAGATGCTGGTCAAACAGTATTAAAATATTACCAATTAAGAAATAGTTCTGACACAGCACAAGATGATGACTATTTAATAAACAATACAAAAAACAATCAAACTTTGGTTATCTATTACGGATATGCTGATAACACAAGCGATGCTAATTTTCTAAAAAATAATTATGAAAAACTAGCTGAAGCGGTTGTTAAATCAATTGCTAATTATGCTAATGTATCATATACTCCAGTAGATAAAGAAGGCTATTATGTTGTAAAAAAAGGCGATAGTTTGTGGAGTATTGCTAGCAAAAATAATACTACTGTGGATAATTTAAAAAAACTAAATAATTTATCTAGTAATAATTTATCCATTGGACAAGTGCTTAAACTAACAGAATCTACCGGTAGCAGTAGTGATAGTAATCAGACGGATAATAACATTTATACGGTAAAAAAAGGTGATAGTCTATGGAGCATTGCAAATGCTAATAATACTACCGTAAATGAACTTAAATCTGCTAATAACTTATCTAGTAATAACTTATCTATTGGACAAAGACTAATCATCCCATCTAAGAATAATACTGTGGATAAGATTACTTATACCGTTAAAAAGGGAGATAGTTTGTGGCTTATTGCTAATAGATATAATACTACTGTGGATAAAATAAAAAGTGAAAACAACCTAAAAAGTAATACACTAAGTATAGGTCAAGTATTAGTTATTCCAAGCTCAGAAAATTACATTACTTATACTGTGCAAAAAGGAGATAGTTTGTGGCTTATCGCTAATAAATATAATACTACTGTGGACAAGCTAAAAAAACTAAATAATTTATCAAGCAATAATTTATCCATTGGACAAAAATTAATTATATCGTCATAAATTTTAATATTTTTTAATCATTATTTATGTTATTATATAGGTAATGAGGTGATTTTTATGACTTTTGATAAACAAGTTCAAAAAGCTAAAGAAGAAAAATTAAAAAATAGAATAACTAGAGATGTTATTTTTATAGTGTTAGGAGTTATTTTTCTTTCAATTTCTATATACTCTGCTTATAAAGATAACTCTAATAACAAAACTATAAAAGAACAAACTAAAAATACTACAACTAAATACAAAAAATAGAAAAGAATTATTTTTATATGCATAAAATATACTAGGTGATTTAATTGATAGTCAAATATACAGAAAAAGAACTTGATCTATTAGCTAGATTAATGCGTGCAGAAGCTCTTGGAGAAGGAAGTCTTGGTATGTTAATGGTTGGTAATGTTGGTGTTAATAGAGTAATAGCTAACTGCTTAGATTTTAAAAACATTAGAAGTATAACAAATATGATATATCAATCTCCTGGTGGATTTTCTGGTACTAATAGTGCTCTTTTTCAAAGTTCTTCAACAACAGCAGAAAAAAATCTTGCTAAAAGGATTATAAAAGGTGAATATTTTCATCCTGCAACTAATGCACTTTGGTTTTATGCACCGGGTTCTGGTAATTCATGCAAAAGTACATGGTATAATCAAAGTAATTCTGGAAAATATAAAAATCATTGTTTTTATGAACCAGCAGCGGGAGTTTGTAAAGAATTACACTAAAAAAGCTTAAATATTGATGTTTCCTAAATACAGGTTACGTTCAATATAAAAGCTTTTTTATTTTTTTATTTTACTAAGTATTTTTTTAAACATTATTCCGTGTGATTCTAACATTTCTCCAGATTTAATAAGTTTTTTTATATTTGAAATACTCATAAATTCTACGTATTCTACTTCTTCTTTTTGAAGAGTAGCTTCTTTAACATCTATATTTTTTCTTAAATAAAATAAATATCTAAGTGGCATATCATAAGTTATAAAGCCATATTCTTTTATTTCATCATTTGATATGTCTACCCCAATTTCCTCTTTGACCTCTCTTTTTATTGCATCTAAAGGAGTTTCACCCATATTTACATGACCTCCAGTAGATGAAAAGTATCCACCTTTTTCTTTTGATGTTTTTTGAATCAGAAACTCATTTTTATCATTTTGTATAAAAATTACCGCTACAGAAATGTGTTCATTTTCTTGTAACTTTGTATTTTTATCTCCCCTAATTATAACTTTACCAGTTACTTTTCCATTATCATCATATACATCTAAATATTCTTTTTTCATATTATTCTCCTAATTAATTATATACCATATTTGTATTATATTTGTAAATAAGTAAATAAAAAAAGCTTAGGTTATGAACTGCACCCCGTAAAGTAGACGCCAAAAAAAAAGCAGTTCAATAAAAGTGCT
>CAVAWS010000002.1:0-11056 GCA_963592455.1 Paratractidigestivibacter sp.
TCTCTTTTTAATATACTGCTTTTTTATTTGTGTCTCCTAAATAGGGTTCACATCATTAAGTAAGCTTTTTAAGGTATAATTAGTGTTTGTCCTATTTTCAAAACATCACTAGTTAAATTATTTAATATTCTAATTGCATTTACTGTAACACCATATTTTTGTGCTATTGACCAGAGATTGTCTCCTCTTTTAACTACGTATAAGTTTGATGTATTTTCATTTTGAGTTGGAATGCTTAGTACTTGTCCAACTATTAATGTATTGTCTACGATATTATTATTTTTTTTTAATGCATCTATTGTTATGCCAAACTTTCTAGATATTGAGTACAAACTATCTCCTTTTTGAACTATATAGGTATTTTCAGTATCTGTTTGATCCTGATTATCTCCAGTACTTTCTACATCATTTGGTATTATAAGGGTTTGACCAACCGTTAACAAGTTGTTTGTTAAATTATTTTTTCTCATGATTGCTACTGGTGTAGTATTGTATTTTAATGCAATTGAATATAAGGTATCTCCACTTTGTACATTATATGTTAAATTTGTATCTGGAATTACTGTATTATTACCAGAATTTGGAATTTGTAGAACTTGACCAACATATATCGTATTTGAACCTAAGTCATTTAAATTAGCAATTTCATCTACCGTAGTATTATTGGCATTTGCAATACTCCATAAGCTATCACCTTTTTGAACTACGTAAGTTACATTTGTTTGATCTGATGGTGCTGCTCCTGGTATAACTAATTGTTGACCTACACTTATTAAACTGGATGTTAAATTATTAGCATTTTTTATTTCGTTTATGCCAACATTAAATCTCTTTGCTATTGACCATAGGCTGTCTCCCTTCTGAACAGTGTATGTATTATTAACTGTGTTTTCTCCTGGTGCTACATAGTTATAACCTTTATAGTCTGCTACCGTTTTTACTACTGCTTCGGCCCATTTATCCCAGTCATTTTTTATCTGCTTTCTGTCATCTTTGGTTGAATCTAAAAATGCATATTCAACTAGTATTGATTCTGCAGGCGATGTATTTCTTATTATGTAGTAATAATCTTTATTAGGATCAGACGGAAGTTTTCTTTGGTACCATTTCCTAATATTTTGACCAGTTTCTTCTATATTATCGAGTATCATTTTAGATAATGTGTCATTATTTCTTAGTGCGTATACTATTTCAGCGCCGTCGCCACCTGGTGATGGTCAAAGTGTAACTATTTTTAAAGTGTGACAAAATGTCACGATTTTAATTAATTCAGTCGGTGACAATTTGTCACCAATTGATTTTTTAACTGTCCGAAAAATTCGGACACTACACTATGTTATTTTTAAATCAATTATTCAATATATTTAAACGTAATAACTTTTATATATTTCATAATTATTACTACGTAAAAGAATAAATATAATTTTATTTTTACTCCAGATATTATATATATTTCTGCATTAATCACTGCAAAGCTCCGCAGAATTCTCTGCATTTTTTATTAAGTGGTTCTGAATAGAATTGAATGGTACTGCGACACTAGTGCGACATTACTGCGACATTTATTTAATTACATAAACTTTCTTAGGATCTTTTGTAGAAGTTCCAATCCAAGTAATCAATTCTAAATCCTGTAATTTTTTTAATTTTCTTTGTACTGTTTTTCTATCTCTAGATATTAATTCTGCTAATTCTGAAGTAGTCATCTTTCCTCTATCATGTATCGCTTGTATTATTTGCTTTTCCATTTCATTAAGTCCTTGCCATTTGTCATTTAAAGAGTCATTTTTTAATAATGTTTCTGTTTTTCTTTTACTTCTCATAAGAATATTATTTCGTAAAACTAATTTTACTGATCTACCATTTGGTTCTGAATATTCTGGATCATCCAAGAAAAATTCTTTCATTTCTTTATATATTCTTTTAACACCTTCATTTAACTCTTTTACAAGATTTAATTCAAATAACACTCTTGATATTTGTGGATTTCTCGAAAATCTTTCTGTTTTCATTGTATCAAGTGTAATTAAACCAGGAAGTTTACCAGGACTAATTATTTCCAATCTATCATCATATAAAATCACATTAATATGTTGTCCTGTTATGGAATAATCTCTATGCGTTACTGCATTTACAAGTCCTTCTGTCCATGCAAATTCTGGATATTCAGGAATTGTAACAAATTTTCCATCTGGTCCCAAGTGATTGAAATCTCTTAATTGAGTTTTAATAAATTCTGCTGATTTAATAATAGCCTTATATAAAGGTAATGAATATGTTATATCTTTTACAACGTTCATATCAGTACCTGTTTGCATCTCTGTTCCTTCAATTTTTAATATTCTTACACGTGCTGAAGGTAAAAATAATGATGGATCTTGAGTAAATAACAATACTCCAGCATTAGTTAAATATTCTTTGCCATCTTCATTTATTATAAACTTTCTTGCTTTTAACAAATCATGAGTACTAAGATTAGAATTTAATCTTTCTCTATACATTTGGACTACTTCTTCATCTATATCATCTAAAGTTGCACGTTTAACGATTTCATCTTCAAAATCCATTTCATTTCGTTCATATTCAAGTATTTTAATTTGATCACTTTCCAATTTATTTGAACTATCTGATTGTCTCAAATAAACCTCATCCTTACTATTTCTAATAACTTTATTAGTGCTTGGATCAACATGAAACAAAATGATTTTATCATCCATGTTATTAATATTTTTTAGATTAATTATCTCAACTTTACATTTTGGTATGGTTTTAAAATAAGAACTAGATAATACTTTTTGAAATCCTTTAAGTTTTTCATCACCTATATTTTGAAAACCAGTTATTTTTCCATCATCTTCAATTCCAACTGCAACTACTCCGCCATTTGCATTAGCAAAAGATGCTATAGTATTTGCTAGTGATTTATAATCTTTCCTTGCACTTTTTCTATCATAATTTGAATCTTCAGGATGACTTGTTAAATAATCTAACGTTAAATTTTCGTTGTATTTAGAAATGCCCATTTTTCTCACCTCACATTCTATTTTATCATATATTTAGGTATTTTTTGTCGATTTGTGCCAACTGCGGCATTTACTGCGACACTAGTGCGACATTACTGCGACATTTTAGTATAAGTAGTTTATCAATTTTTTATGTATAACCTCGTCGCAACGTGCGACAAAGTTCTAATTATTCAATATACTAAATTTATAGATAATTTCTATATTTCTATCTTTATCTATAATAATTTTATCTATTAAAGTCCCAATTAACTCTCTTGATGGATTATCAATATCAATTAATTTTTTTATTTTATCTTCGTAGTCTTTTATTTCTAACTTATTAACTTTCTTCTCTTCTTTTGAATCTTGTAAATTTTGAATTTTCTCTCTTATTCTAACTAGAGAATTTTCTGTTTCTCTAGAAATTCTTAAATACATTTCTTCAGATACAATCCCATTAAATTTATCTTGATATAGCATATCTAATTTACTAATTAAGTCTTTTTCTTGCTTTCTTAAATCATTTATATTGTTATTAACTTCACTATTATCCTTTTTATTAATACTTTTAGATATTTCTGATATATCTAATTTATTTAAATACTTTTTACAAGTATTTCTAATAACTTCTAGCAATGCTTCTTCTAGTTTTTCATACGGACTAAAATGAGGCTCACACATTCTTCTTTTAGGATCTCTTGAATATCTATTACAATTAATAGTCCAATAATCATGATTTTTCCTATAAGAAATTGTTAAAGTATTTCCACATTCCTTACAATATAATAAATTTTCGAATAACCTTTTTTCTCTATTAGTAATAGTAGTTTTAGTAGTTCTTTTAATATTATTTTGAACACTTTCAAATATATATCTATCTACTAATGGCTCATGGGTATTCTTAACTATATCCCAATTACTTTTCGGTAATGATTTTTTCTTTTTGGATTTATATGATACTTTAGTTTGTACACTTTGTACCATATCACCTACATACATTTGATTTTTTAAAATCTTTTTAACAGAAGAAATAGTCCACATAGGATTATATTTAGCTTTTGAATTAGGATTCTTTCTCTTCAAACTACTAGGTGTTTTTATATTATTATCATTCAAATAAGTAGTTATTTCAGAAAGTCCTACACCGTTATAAGCCATATCAAATATCTTTTTTACTACCCACGCATGCTCTGGATCTGGTATTAAGTGTCCTTTATCATTTGGATCTCTTAAATATCCATAACTTGGAGCACTTCCAATAAATTTACCATTTCTTCTCTTGTCATTTAAAACATTACGAATTTTAATAGAATTTTGTTTACTATAATAATCATTACAAGCAAATAACCATGTTGCTGAGTCATTACTTGCTTGATTTATTGCATTATCGTATCCTTCCAACATAGAAATAAATCTTATTCCATTTTCTGGAAAGAAAGTTTCAACATAATATCCTGTTAAAATATGATCTCTACCTAATCTTGATAAGTCTTTTACTACTACAAGATTAATTCTTTTAGCTTTAATATCTGTGAGTAATCTTTGAAATCCTGGTCTATCAAAAGTAGTACCAGAATATCCATCATCTACATATTCATCTACAAAAATAAATCCTTTTTCTTTGATAAAATTCATTAGTATATTTCTTTGATTAAGGACGCTCTCACTTTCAGATTCGTAAGATTTTCCTTCATCAGCTTCTGATAATCTTATATAAATTCCTGCTTTGTAGTAATCTGGCATTACATTTAAAGTGTTATACAAGCTTACTCTCCTTTCCTTGTTGTATAACAACTAAAGCCAATTAAATTATACCATACAAATTTAATTTGGCACATTGTATCAGTCACTATTTACCTTACTTTTAATAAATTTAATTACCAGTTCATTAAAATTAGGAGAATCATCTTTGAAAGTTTCTATTATATTAAACATAAGCCACCTCATTTAAGTTTATGAGTGTCTTTATCAATTTATATCTTCCTCCATTTCTTTAAACCTTTCTAGCATTTTCTCCATCTCTTCTTGTTCTTCTTTAGTTGCTTCTTTTGATTCAATAGGTTCACCATGCCAGTATTCAACACCAAATTCATCAACATAATAAATTTTGTCTAATATATCTTTTTTATTTTTATTATAATGGTTAAAATTATTTTGAATACTAGTATTAGCATTTCTTTGAATACTTGTTATTCTTTTCTTTAATACCTCGGATAATTTTATTATCCTCTTTGAATTATTTGTTTCACTATTATTAATTTCTATATCAATATATCCATTTTTTGATAAACTACTTATACTTTTTGATACAGTTGTTTTGGTACAATCAAATTTCTTCATAAAATACCTATTAGTAGGCCAACAATAGCCATTTTTCTTACATAGTGACACAATGTCTATTAATAATATTCTTTCAAAGTAAGTTAATCTATTATCTCCTAATACTGATTCTGGTAATACTAAACTTATAAATGGTTCTTTTTCCATTATTTCT
The DNA here is from genome assembly GCA_963592455.1 of Paratractidigestivibacter sp. Classification (GTDB taxonomy): domain Bacteria; phylum Bacillota_I; class Bacilli_A; order RF39; family UBA660; genus Aphodocola. The sequence continues at coordinate 5,500 of CAVAWS010000002.1, forward strand.
CCAATATAAGATTATCAAGTTTAGTAGTTCCATATTATCCTCCTTTCTTTACCAGTCTTTTTAGGAACACATAAAAAGAACTGAACACATTAGTCCACAACAAAAATAAGGGAATATTCCAATCTTTTTTGTTGGATTAATATGTATTCAGTTCTTCACTGATTAATTATCATACATTATTCTTTTATGTATAATAAAGCTTTCTAATTTCTTTTTTTATATTTACTATTTTATTTATATATGTTTATATGTAATAGTCACATTCCCGTATGACTATCATAATTATAACACTAATTGCTACATTTTCAACATGTAATTATTCGACAATATTCGACAAATGTTATTCTTCTTTAATATGTATATTTTTAATTTTTACTTTATACCCTTTTCTTCTTAAACCTTCAATAGCATATTGAATTGATACTTTACTAAAGAAAGGTATTTTAGGCCTCTCATCATTAGTCTTAGTAATAATTGCAAGTACAACAGTATAAATGCTAGGTATAAAATCATCCTTAAATATAATTTTACCTATTTTTTTATTTGCTTCATCTCTAAAATTTACATCAAGTAGCATTTCACCAGATACTGCAGCCTGATTAAATAAATGACTTAAATAGCTTGAACCACCATTTTTCTTAACATGTATTAAATTATTATCACTAGTTAAAACATCGCAAACTTCAATAGAACTTCTGCTCATACCAGTAACCCTAACTGTCTCTTTGTCCATTAATATTGAATTATTTAAACTTGTACATAATCTTTTATTATATTCATCTTCTCTTTCGTTAGTATTAATTGGAAATTCTATGCCGGATATTTCTATAGATTTATAATAATTATTAATAGAACCGACAAAATCTTTATCAACTTTATACCATTTCCCAAAGTTTAAACAGTAGGCATTACCATTATATTCTATTTCTGCTATTAAGCAGTTATATATACTCCATTCATATAAAGGGTCATCACCATCAACTGACATTGCATATACTTTTCTATTTTTTAATGAATCTACATTAGGAATAGTACCATCTTTAAACAATTCTATAACTTGTTGTATTTCTATGTCATCAAATCCGTGGGTTGATGTTTTATATCTAAAATCAGATATATCTTCCCATTCAATTATTTCTGGAACCGCTGTCCATACTTTATCAAAATTCTTTTCATTAATATTTCTTACTAATTCCAAATTAAGCAATTCTTTAGTCTTTTTTTCTTTTACTTCTTTTATATTGTCTAACCAACTAAAATTTTCCTTATATTTATTACTCTTATACCTTTCATAACAAGATAACAAGAAAATATTTACATCATTTATTGTGACTGGGACTGAAACACTAAAAAAATCTCCACCTGTAATAGTATTTTTATTAAATAATTCTTCCTCACTTTTCGCTGTGGCTTTCCTTAAAAAATCACTATATATGTCAAACCCAAATTCACTTATATTAGTTTTTTTAGGAGTTTGTTCATTTTTAGTTCTATGATCTCCTCCATAATTTGCTATACTCAACTGTCTAAAGCCATCTTTTGAAACACTATTTAGCAGAATTTTAATACCAAATTGTTCTTCAATAACATCATCATTTAATAATGATTTACCATTTCCAAAAGGCATTGCAAAAACTTTTTCTTTTCCATCAATTACAAGTTTGTGTAAAGATATTACTTTTGCATGAGAATTACTTATTTCAACATCTTGTGTTTCATTAAAATATGATATTAACCATTCAGGCTTATGTTGTCGAGTCGGATAATAATATGTTGTAGATTTATCATCCTCACGTAATACATTTTTATAGGCATAATCTTTTAATATTTCATCATACTTTACTTCATCTTTAATCAAATAAATTGTTATTTTATTTGATTTCTTTCTTTTATCACTCATGATACTTCTCTCACCACCTACTACTTAAAAAGACGCAATACAAAACTATAAAGCCTGTACTAGCGCCTTTTTTTAACTAGATATAGTATATCATTAATTAATATTATTTTAAATACTTTTTAAACGTATTCTTGAATAACTCAGCATTATTACTCATCCATTCAAATGCTTCATCCCAAGATTCAGAATTAGGATCAACATCTAAATTAGATACTAATTTAATTCTTGATGCTTTCTTATCTTCTAATGGCATCCATTGTAAGTTTGAAGATATCTTCTCGTCAATTTCTTCTTTATATTGTTCTAATGAATAATATAAATCTTTATTATCATTTATATAAAGTTCACATGCTATTTCATGTTTTTTAGTATTATAAGTTAAATCTAGATGACAATCACTTCTACCTATAAAAATATTATACCAATGTTGTGGTAATGGTTTGATAAGCGAAAAATTAACTTTTTTATCTTCACAATAATTTTTAAAATCTTCCCAAAAATTCAATTGAATAGTTGAAGCATTACTCATATTTTTAGAAACGTTTTTTCTAATTGCTTTGGCCCAATTATTTGGTTTACTTATAATTTGAAATTTAGGAGCTATTAAAGAATCACCGATTTTCCACAATTCAATTTGAACTAAGAATATATTAATATGTTCATCAGAATGTTCATTTAACCAATCAACTGCTTGTTTATGTTCATCCCTAACATCTTTAACAATCCATATTTGTATATCTGCATCAAATCCAGCTGAATAAACAATTACTTTTCCCAAATGATCATGGTTAGTCATTTCTAATTGATTTTCAATGATTATTGTCTTATCAGTTTCTTCTTCATGAGCTTTAATATCAACATTATACCTTCCTGTTGATGCCTCTGTTTCATCTACAGTAATATTAAATCCAAGTTCTTCACTTAATAACTTAATATTATTTTCTTTAGCTAACCATTTGGTAAAATCAGTAGCTTCATTTTTCCAAACCTCACGTAAATTTGTTATTTTTTCTAATTTTCCTAAATTACAATTCATTTTTTATCTCCCCCTTAATATATCACCATATGGTAAATCTTTTATATAGTTTTCCATATATTTCCAATCAGGTATATATCCTAACTCAGATAAATGTTTATTCTTATCAATAATTGGATTACCGTTTTCATCACATGCAATTGGTAGTTTTATATATTCTTCAGCTAACCTTTCTTGAGATAACTTTCTACCATAACTATATTTATACTTAAATTGATTCATAACAGTTGTAATAAAAAGTGCAATATAAGTATTAAATTCATTAAACTTAGGTATCAATATTCCACAATCAGTATTAGCATTAAATGAATAATCATGATACGATATATAACCAGTTCCAACTCCATTAAATGATGCGGTTAAACAATTTATATATTTAGCAGAAACATTGCCATAATATGCAATACCCTGATTTTTATCTGTTGCCGAAACAATAGGTATTAAACCTGGTTCTAGCTCATTTAAAGATGTAATTGTCCCTCTTTCAATCTTGAACAGTTTTTTTATTTGAAAATACTCCCAATTGCTAAAATCAATTGGAGCAGTATTATTATTGACATTATCTGTTTTTGGAAGGGATAATTCAGTATCATTAATCCATTCTGGAAATTCATCAGGCACTTCAATATCTTGAATATATTTATTTACTTCTCTACCAAAAGCAGAAAATTTAAATCTATTTTCCCTTAAAACATAACAATAAAACCATTTCTGAATATCAGTCATATATTTTTTAGGCCTCAAAACGTCTACATTTTGGGCTGTAACAAAATCTTCATCTTGAACAAATGCTGATAATAAATAAGATCCACCAAGTGGTACAGTAATATCCCCTCTTTTAAATATTTTTGTATTTTCATCAGGAATTATTCTACCTACAACACCATTGTTATTAGAATTTCTAGAAACAAAATTTATTCCATTATCATCAAGTTGTTGTTTATCAAAATCTAGTTTACTACCGGTATATATATAAAATAAATCACTTAATTTGACCATACATTTCCCCCATTGGATATTTTATATCCTAAGTACTCATTAATTACTTTTTGAAAATCAAATTGATTTAATTTAGAGTAATCGGTTTCCATATATGCCTCTGCTAACCATTCATCATTTGGTCCAACTTCTTTCACTACAGATAATCCAACTTCAGTTTTTCTTTCTCTATAAAGTTGCAACCACTTGCTTTCAATTTTATTCCACAACCCTGGCTCACGTTCTAATCTACCCAAGTTTTTCTTTTTTATAAATCCATCATCTTTAAAATATCCAAAAAAAGTTTCCTTAATTGGTGCATTTTCATGTCTAACACCTAAATTAAATACCACACAACAAGCGACAGCGTTTGCACCAGGATAAAACATATCGGCAGGCAACGAAAATACAGCATCTAAAGTGTGTTCTTCTAACATTTTCTTTTTAAAGTATTGTAAGTCAGTTGAAGCTCCAATTGCGCACTGCATTGGTAATAATACAGCTAATTTTCCTGTTTTTACTTTCGAAGCAATATAGTATACATAATGAAAACCTTTAGATGGATCTGTTGTTATTTTTGAATTCCAATTTTCAACATACTTTGGATTACAATGTTTTCTTTGACCATTATATGGTGGGTTCATTAAAACAACATTTATTCCTGCCTCACTATAATTGTCTTCCGAAAAACAAGAACCTTGAATTATGTTAGAATTTCCATCTCCATGAATTAGCATATTTGTTGTAGATAAACCAAAAGCCGTTTCTTCATATTCTATACCAAAAATTTGGTGTTGTTTTACATGATTTTTTTGTTCTTCTGTATCACAATCATCTAATGCATCTGTTAGAGCCCTAACCAAAAATGCGCCAGAACCACAACAAGGATCTAAAACCACAGAATTTCTATTGACACCTGTTACTCTACACATAAAATGAACAATATGATCAGGAGTAAACGCTTGATTTTTGTCTGTTTTTCCAACATACTTATTAAATGTTGTAAAAAACAAGTTCAACAAATCTTGTCCCATTGTACTCTTATCATTGATAGAAGGTAGTATATCTTTTTTTACGCGATTTAAAATATCCTGAAACTCACTATCTTTTAATTCTCTTACATCTTGAGAATTTAATACTTTGGTTTTTAATATACTTAACTTATATGCTTTATTTAAATCTTTTTCTAATAAATTAGTTAATTTGCTTTCAATTCCAGCAATTATTTGTGCCGTAGATAAATTTTCATATATCAAGTTGTTTTTTAATGCAAGTAAACATGTACCAACAAATTGACTTCTTATCTTCTCATTTATTCCATATTTGTGCAAAAGTTCATTCAAACTATATGTATTCTGAATGAGTGTTAATTTGTCATTTGTAGTGCCAAAGTATACATCATAATATTCTTCAAACGACTTTATAGCTCTTTCATTTTTTTGATAGTTATCTAAAGAAATTGCATCATTAATATTATACCATACATAGATTTCATCTCTATTAGTACTAGACAAAATCGCAACTATTTGATTGTTGTTTAATTCTCTTTCAAAATTTATATAATTTTGTAATTGAATAATCCCATTTTTTAAATCTATTCCATTTAAATTTTGTTTAGTTTCAACCAAAATTGATAATTTGTC
>CAVAWS010000002.1:11104-24265 GCA_963592455.1 Paratractidigestivibacter sp.
TCTTTATACATTCTTTTAGCATCTTCAGATAAATAATCCAAATAATTTTTACCAATTTTTTCTAATCCTTTTTTATAACTAAATTCATCATTTTCAATATTACTTTTTAAATACTCCCTACCTATTTTAGAAATAATATCTGTACGTTTCATATTCTTTCACTCCTACTACTTTTATTAATTTTCTCTTCTATAGCTTCAATAACAAACTTATTTATACTATAGCCTCGTTCTTTATCTTTTTTGTTGTTAACTATATATCTAATCTTTTTATATAGTTCATTAGACATTCTTAAAGGTACTGGAACTCTTTCTTCTTTCTTCTTATCCATATTATCCCCTCTTCATTTGTGATATCATTATATCATGATATAATGATATCATTTTTCATAAAATTAATCAAGGGTTTGGGATATTTCCCACATACGAATTTCGTACGGGAGTACAAATTCATTGCTTGCTAGACAATAAATCTACTCCCAAACTAATTGATTATCATTTAAAAACTCTATCAGTTTTATCTGACAGAGTTCTGCTTTTCAATAATAGTTCTTTAATATCATTGGATTATCTTTTATTATTATTAAATTATATTTTATTTTTAATATTTCTTTTATCTTAGGTATAAGTTTATTAATATCGCATCTACAATTAAATATATCTACAGCAGAGTTAATATGATTTATTAAATTACATTCTGATAAACAATGTCTACTATATCCATTTGCTAAATAAAATGCTACTAAATCCGGTATAACATAATTATTTAAATAATCATTAACATTGTTATAGAAAGGTAAATATATTTCTTCAAATTCTTTATTAGTTATATCACACATAGATATATTCCTTTAAAACAATTTCTTCTACTATACTTTTAATACTATTCATTTTACCTATCCATAGCATTTGATTACTATCTTTTAATTCTTCAGTAATATTTTCTTTTTCAGATAGTTCATTAATTAACTTCTGCACATTCTCCATAACAATAGTATCGATATTATGAAGATATTCATTTAATTTATCACTAGCAAGTAAATCAAAATATAATCCTAATTTATATTTCTTAATATAATTTAATCTTAATAACCCATATTTTCCTATATTATATTGTTTTTTATCTTCTAATATTAAATCTGGTAATAAATAATCACCAACTTTTGTGTAACTAATATTCATAACAGTTCTCTATTTCTTTCTATATTTATTTGGCTTTAATTGTTATACATTCGTTACACAATGACTATCGCCACCTCCCGCATTCAAGTGATTAGATATAACTATATCATCACTACTTGTAATATTAGGCCTAATTGTATTTATACGGTCAGTAGGATTTAACGTTGTATCTTCTGTTCTAGTTATAACAGTAGGTATTCCTAAATCTTTAAATCTGTTATACATATAATTTGCAATCTTTAAAGTATAATCCTTTTCTATTATATCTCCACTTGAAGAACCTGGATCAGTACCTCCATGACCAGCATCTACTATAACCATATTATCACTCCTTCAAAGTATTGTATGATTAATACCTAATATGGTGTTACACAATTAATTACCAAAACCAAATATAACTTTTAATTGAAAAATAAATAAAAGTTATACAGCCATAAACTTTAGAACAAGAAATTGTTCTTTTTTCTTACATTAAAACACAAAAAAAGGTTATGAAAAGTCATAACCCTTTTATTAATTAATTGCTGCACCATTTACGTACAACTTATATCCATTAAAGTCTATATTACTATTTGTACTATCTTCATTATCTAAAGAAGTAACATAGCTATCTCCTGTTAATTTTATCTTAGAATTCTTACTTAAACTTAATTTGATAGACTTAGCTGTATTTGCACCATTAATAGTACCTTCATAATATGAAGATGTTTTTACTTTCATACTTAGCGTTGATACTGAATCTATTACAATATTTCCTGTTACTTTTTGCTTCTTTAAAGTCAAAGTAACGTTTCCACCATTTGATCCATCATTACCCCAAGAATCTTTTTGTGCTCTTAAAAAGTTACCTTCACTATCATTATTAACAATGGTATTATTTTCTAAGTTTATTTTAGCAGTTGTATTAGTAATATAAAAAGTATCTCCTTTATTAGTAGTTATTTTACTATTTTTAGCGGTAAAAGTTGCAGTTCCCTCTGATGCGTCACCACTCATAGATTGATATAAAAATATGTTTTTATAAGTAGTAGATTTTCCATTTAACTGATTATTTGTATCTGTTAATGTAACATTATTTAAAGAAACTGAGTTTTTACCCTCAATTACAACTCCTTCTGATGAAGTTGCAGTTAATTTTGCATTACTAACTTTAATATTTGCAGTAGAGTAAATTGTAGGAGATCCCTTACCTGTTGTTGTATAGCTTCCTTTATTAACAGTCATTGTTCCTCCACCACGATCACTTCTAATTGCAGCAGAAGATGTGCCCTTAGTGTTTATAGTTAGGTTAACTGCATTTAAAATGCCTCCACCAGTTACCATGATTCCTCCAGAATTATCTTTCTCTGTAGTTATCTTAGAATTTTTTATATTAATTGTTGTACCATCACTTGAACTATTAGTTGTAGTAGCACTTCCACCATATGAAAATACACCATTAGAACCTGTAGAGTTAGTTTTTACAGTAATGTTTTTTAATGTTACACTAGCTCCATCCTTTGCTAATATAGCTGAGTTATTTCCATAAAAACTAGTACTATCTCCTCCATCTGAATCTCCTGTTTTTGATACACTAATATTTGACATACTAGTTTTTATACTACCACTAGCTAATATTGCATTTTGATCCTTAGTAGTAGATTTATAGCTACCACTAGTTATTGTTTTGTTTGATTTAATACTTGTATTAGCGCTATAATTAACTGAGTTAGAACTCATATTATTATTACTATTAGCATCACTTTTTAAAAAACACTTATTAGTTATTAATATACTTGCCATACTAAAACCATAAGCTATTATAATAAATAATAATATTTTTATTATGGTTTTATCTTTGTTATAAAATACTTCTTTAAAAGTTTTTTTATTTAGCTTAGATGCAATTAAATAAATTACTAATCCTGTGATAATAGAACCTAAAGCAATAAATATAATATAATACTGCCATGATAAAGCAATCTTTTCATTTTCACTTGTCATATTAGGTTGCATGTTATTTGGCATACCTTGGTTATTTGAAACATTATCATTATTAGATTTACTTTCACTAGAATTATCACCTGATGAAGTATTATCTTGATTACTATTACTATCTTTCACTTCTGTCTTTTGATCTGAGTTATTATTTTGACTCTCGTTTGAACTATCACCTTCTGGTTTTTCCGGTGGATTAGATGATTGTGCATTTGAACCATTTGTATTATTAGGCATTTCTGGTGGATTAGAATTATTCTGATTATTTTCTTGCATACCACCATTAGCATTATTGTTATCGTTATTTTGTGCAGTACTATTAGTATTATTTGTGTTATTAGTACCTTCTTTTACTACATTACTATCATTTTTATTTGTACTTGTAACATGATTTTTAGCATAATTCATTGTAAAAATTACTAAACCACATGATACTAATATTACTAATATCATAATAACATTTTTTAAAATTCTTTTTCTTTTCATATCTTTCTTCCTTTCTACAACTTAATTATATTATTCAAATATTAAATGAAAATTAAACATTTAAAAAAGTTTTATTTTTTAAATAAAACTTTAAACGTAGTTATTTTGTCTTTTGATTCAGCACTTATTATTCCATTATGATTTTCTACTATGTTTTTAGCAATTGAAAGTCCCAAACCATATCTATTTTCTTTTCTATTTCTTGATTTATCTACTCTGTAAAACCTTTCAAATATTTTATTTTCTTCTCCCTTAGGTATCTCATCTCCTTCATTAGAGATACTTAGTTTAATTAAGTTTTTTTCTTCTTTTAAAACAACGTTAATACTAGTTTTTTTATCAGCATGTTTTAATGCATTATCTATTATAATTTCAACTAATTCTTTTATTGCATTATCATCATATTTAAAATGAATATCTTTATCAATACTAGAAGTTATTTTAATATTATTTTCAAAAGCAACACCATCAAAGGGTAACAATGCTAATTCAACAGTCTTTGATAAATTATCATTCCTAAATTTATAAGTGCTCTTCTTTTCACTTGATGCAAGATCTAAAAGATTCTTTATAAGAATCTCCATTCTATTAGACTCACTTTTTATATTATTTAACCACTTTTTCTCGTCGCTATTTTTTTCTAAGGCCTCACTGCTTGCAATAATTACAGAAAGAGGTGTTTTTAACTCATGAGAAGCATCCGCTATAAATCTTTTTTGATTATCAAAACTTTCTATAACAGGTTTAATAATTGAGCCAGTAATTACCTTTGATATAATAAATATTATAATTTCTAATAGTACAAATGAAATAATTGCTGGTTTAAGAGAATTTAACAAACTTTGCTTTATTGTACTATTATCTAATATTATCAAATAATTATTTTTTTCATATTTATATGAATATTTTTCCAAATATAAAAATCCTATATAAGTTTTAGAATCATTATTTTCCTTTAATAAATTATTTGCAATCTTTTTTATTTTAGTTTCACTAATATTATTATTAGAAAAATTTACCACTCCTATAATGTTATTTTTATCATCTAATAAAACCTTATATATGGTTTTATCCATGAATTTAATATCTTTTTGTTTTTCATCTTTATCTATATCTTTATCATTTTCACTACCTTCTGGTTTTTCTGGTAGATCATTTTCATAATTTTTAGATGGTGTTTTTTCTTCTTTATTATTTGCAAGATCAAAACTGTTTTCTATCTGTCTTTTTTGTTCAACATAATTTTGAATATTAAAAACTAGAATAAATCCTAATACACTAATTGTTAATATTATAAACGTCAAGCAAAAAACTTTTTTCTTTAACTTAGTCATTTTGATACTCCAATCTATATCCTAACCCTCTAATAGATTTAATATTAACACTAGAACCCATTACTCTTAATTTCTTTCTTAAAAATGATAAATAAACCTCCAAATTATTTGACTCTATTTCATTTTCAAAACCCCATACTTTATCATAAATTTGTTGTTTAGATAGTATTTGACAACTATTATTAATTAAGTATTCTAAAAGCAAAAACTCCTTACAAACAAGTTCTAACGCTTCTCCTGTTTTTATACACTTTAACTTAGAATTATGAATATTAAGTTCTAAATCTCCGTATGAAATAATATCTTTTTTATTTAAATTTATTGAACCTTTTAACTGAATATTAACTCTTGCTATTAGTTCTTCTATATGAAAAGGTTTTGTAATATAATCATTAGCACCATGCTCTAAACCATTTAATTTATCTTCTAATGAAGATTTTGCAGTAAGCATTATTATTTTACTATCAATGTTATCTTCTCTTAATTTTCTTAATATATCAAATCCATTTATCTTAGGTAACATAACATCTAAAATTATTAAATCATAAGTGTTTGAAAGAGCATTATATAATCCTTCTTCTCCATCAGTTTTTATATCAACTTCATAATTTTCACTTTTAAGAGCATCTTGCATTACGTCAGCTAAATTATACTCATCTTCAATAATTAAAATTCTCATATTACCACCACCATATAAATAATATCTTAAATTTATTAAATGAATATTAAATAACTAATTATATTTTATCATAAAAATATAATATAAGTTTATACAAAATAAAAAAGGCAAGTATTAAACTTACCTTCAAATTACTTAGATTTATCTAATTTAACCTTTGTTGTTTTTTCCTTACCATCTCTAATATAAGTAACTTCTATTGTATCACCTATAGAATATTTATATAATTCATATTTAAATTGAGATGTAGTAGTTACCTTTTCTCCATTAATCTTAGTAACAACATCCATGTCCTTTAATCCAGCATCACTAGCAGGGTAACCACCATTTACTTTAACAAGTATTACTCCACTTTCTATACTACTATCATAATTTATACCATATCTTTGTAATAATAGTTTATTAGTTAAATCAAGAATTTGTACACCTAAAATAGGTCTTTCTATTTCTTTACCTTGTGCAAGTGTATCAACGTAATTCATTGCATCTTCTATTGGTATTGCAAAGCCCATACCTTCTACTTGTTCATCAACAAGTTTTAATGAATTAATACCAATAACATCACCTGCTAAATCAACTAAAGGTCCTCCACTATTACCAGGAGATATAGCAGCATCAGTTTGCATAACTTTAACTATATAAGACTCTGTTGTATATGAATTTGTAGACGAACTTGTTTCTATTAATCTATCTTTACCAGATAAAATACCCCTAGTTACTGTTCCAGAATAATCAGAACCCATTGGAGAACCTACTGTAAATACAGTATTACCAACTTTTATGTTACTACTCTTACCAATACTAGCTACTTGTAGAACATCTTTAGCATCCATTCTTAAAACAGCTAAATCAGTATAAGAATCAGTACCTAGCACTTTTAATTCAACAGTGTTATTATTGCTTAAAACTCCTTGAACAGTAGTTGCACCTGATACAACGTGTGAATTAGTTAAAATATATCCATACTTACTATCCTTACTATAAACAAATCCACTACCAGATGAAGTAACACTACCACTTTGATCTAATACTTGTATACATAAAACAGAATCATAAACCTTATCTATTGCATCTTCCATAGCTTCTTCAGAAACCTTAGTTTCAGATATTGTCTTTTTGCTAGTAATTACAGTAGGATTATTTTTACTATATAAATACATAATTGCAAGTCCTAATACAAATGCAATTAAAACAATAAAAACAATTATCAAAATGCTATGAAATTTTTTTGATTTACGTTTTTTACTTGTACTCTTTTGTGTTTTTGAAGCAACTTCTTTATTTTCACTTATTTCTATTTTTTCTTTCATATAAAACCAACCTTTCCATTATAAATTTGCGATTTCTTTCCAGTTTGGAACAAAACCTATTATGTCTAAGATCTTACTTTGAGGTATAGAATCTACTTTACCATCAAGTAAGTCTAGTTCATAACTAACTTCATTAACAAAATCTCTAAAATCACTATCTTTTAGCATGTATTTAAGCATTATAACAACTGCAAAAATATCATTTTTACCATATTCATACTCATCATTTACAAGCGGAATATTTAACTTTCTATGATATATAGTATCAGGTATCTCTTTTTGTGTTTTATGATCATAAACAATGTCCTCATGAGCACATAAGTTTCTATAATTAGATAATAGTCCTATATATATACCAAGTGTTTCAACATCTAAATTATAAAATTCAGCTATTGAAAGTTTATCCTCCGGTTTTAATATGGAGTATAATTCATTTATCATACCAAATGATAATAATTTAACTAATATCCACATAGGAACATATCCATAATTACTTAAGTAATGAAGTGTTGCACTATGCTGTCTCCCATTTAATTTTATTTGTCTTTTTACTTTATTTAAAACATCATTTACTTGTCTTACCTTCTTAATATCTTGTGAAAAATTAGAGGCTTTTAAGTAATCCTTTTCTTTTATACCATACTTTCTTGAAAAATTATATGAAATTACGGATTTCAAATTATTTTCAACTATAAGTAGGTTTTTAAATAATATATTTCTTAAATTACGATCAAATTGAAAAACAGCATAAATATCATCAAATCTAGCTCCCTCAATAAACTTTTTTTCACTTTTACTTTTCATAAATAACATTCTATAACCATTTATAAAAAAGTAATTTTCTCTTAATAATATGTCTTTTGTTTTATCAATATCATCTATTATTAACCCTTTGTTCTTCATTATACTTATTTGTTCGTCTAATGATTTGAACTCCTTATTCTTCATCTAGTATCACCTAATTTAAATTATATCATAATTTTTTGTATTATTTTATTAAATAATCTTAATTTTTATTATAAAAAAATAAAATTTATCTAAAATTGTAATAATTGCTTAATATTACTTTTTAATTGTACACAAAAAAAGCCTGCAAAACAGACTTTTTGTACATTGAAGTAAGTAACTCTTAACGTTTTGAAAATTGTGGAGCACGACGTGCTTTTTTTAGACCATATTTTTTACGTTCTTTAACTCTTGCGTCTCTAGTGATGAAACCTGCTGATTTTAGAATCTTTCTGAATGAAGAATCTGAAGTTGGATCAGTATTCTTATCATATTCTAATAAAGCTTTTGTAATACCATGACGGATAGCTCCTGTTTGACCAGAGAATCCACCACCATATACTGAAACTTCAATATCAAATTTATCACTAGTCTTTGTTGCTTCTAAAGGTTGCATTAAATCCATTACTAAAGTTTTAAAAGGAAGATATTCATTAACATCTTTACCATTTATTGTTATTTTTCCTTTTCCGGAAACCATTCTAACTCTTGCAACAGAACTCTTACGACGTCCTGTTCCAGTAAATACTTTTGCCATTTAAACCCTCCTTAAATCTCTATTGTTTCTGGTTTTTGAGCTTGATGCTTATGATCAGATCCTTCATATACAAATAATTTTTTGTACATTGCACGACCTAATCTTCCTTTTGGAAGCATACCCTTAACTGCTCTTTCTACCATTTCAACTGGATAATTTTCACGCATCTCTTTAGCTGTTCTTTGACGTAGTCCACCAGTATATCCACTGTGATTGTAATAAATTTTTTGATCTAATTTTCTTCCTGTTAACGCTACTTCTTTGGCATTAATAATAATAATGTTATCTCCACAATCAACGTGTGGTGTATATGTTGCTTTATGTTTACCTTTTAACATAGTAGCTGCTTTAGAAGCAACTCTACCTAATGGTTTACCCTTAGCATCAATAACATACCATTTACGTTCAATTGTTGAAGCATTTGCCATAAATGTTGTTTTCATATTACTTTCCTTTCCTTATCAAGTTTGTGTTCCCAATACAAACTCGATGTGGGATATAAAAATGTACCAATTAAAAGTATACTTTAATATATGTGCTTTGTCAATGTTTTTTTAATTAAGAATTTAAAAAACGTATATTTATAATATACGCTTTTAAAGTTATTTCTTTGTTATTCTTAAAGTAACTTTCTGAGTCATAGAAGTATAAGTTGCACGTAAATCTGAACCTTTTACTTTTACTTTAACACTAACTTCACCTTCAGTAACTTTCTTTAAGTCTACATAAGCCTGAATTGTTGTAGGATCTATGTTATTAACAACACTTGCAACACCACTTACACTTACGTTAACCTTTGTACTATTTGCATCAACTGCTTGAACTGTATATCCATCAGGTAAGTTTTTAGATTCGATATATATATCAGAAAATTCCTTAGTTATTTCATCACCAAGAGTTACCGATACATTAACAGAATTATCACTTATTGATTTAACTCCCTTTGGTTTATTAATAGTAAGTGAATATTGTTTATTTTCTTTTAATCCATCTACATTTACATATACAGGTATATAAGATATCTTCTCTAACTTAGATGCTTTACCATAAACTGTTACATTTGTTTTATCACTAGTTAATGTACTAATAGCCTTACCAAATACAACACTACCAGTTGGAATAAGTTTAATTGGAACTTCTTTACTTGGTGATGTAATATTAAGAGTTGCAGTAACACTAGAAGGTGCTATTTCAACATTAACTTTATTGCTGTTTTTATCATATGCAACAAGTTTTACTGGTATTTTTACCTTACCACTATTTTTTCTTTGATCATCTGTTAGCTTATCTAAATCTATTAAAGCCTTTACATAAGCTACTTTCTTTAATGTTGCTTCATCACTTTTAACATATACTTTATCTTTATTTAAAGATACACTATCTACCATGTATTTAGAATCAAGTTTATCATTATTTATAATTTCATAACTAACATCTTTTTCCTCAGTTGCTTTTTCATAAATAACTATTGTTGCAACAGAGGGATCTAATTTATATTCAACTGAACTTAATGCTTTCTTATATTTTAAATTAACTTTATGAACGCCAGGAGATAAACCAGTTAAATCAACTGTAATATCATTTGTAGGTAATTGTTTAGCTAAATATATATCAGACTTTCTACCAACTAGTGTAATATCTACTGTTTTTGGAAGACCTCTTACAACGTAGGCTTCTTCATTATAAGTAGCAGTAATTGGTTGATTATATAAAACCTCTGCAGATTTTTCTATTAGTGAATCTGACTTATTAACTGCAAGCCAAAACAAGCCTAATGCAATTATTAATGATATAACTATCATTCCAGATTTCTTAGTAATTAATTTTTCAAAGTTTCTACTGTTACCTTTAAACTTAGTTGATACCAAGTTAAATAACTTGGCAATTGGTAATATTATTTTCTTGTCTATGAATTTATTAATGGCTTTGATTAGCTTATTCATCTTCATCACCATCCTCTTGTTCAATTTCATAATCAAATTCAGCAGTCTTTTTAGGTTTTAATTCTTCTAGAATCATCATCTTTGCCTCATCTACTGATAAATTATAATTTAAATCTCCGTTTATAGCTATCGAAATTCTTCCAGTTTCCTCTGAAACTATTATAGCAATTGCATCGGACTCTTCACTTATACCAATAGCTGCTCTATGTCTAGTACCAAGCCTTTTACTAAATTTCATTTCAACTGTTGTTGGGAAAACAGCTCCTGCTGATGTTATTTTATCACCTTGTATAATTACTCCACCATCATGAAGAGGATTATCTGGGAAGAAAATTGCTACTAAAAGTTCATTAGAAATCTCAGCATATAATTTTTTTGATCTTTCAATATAGTCTGCTAAAGATGTATCCCTTTCAATTACTATTAAAGCTCCTATTCTGTGTTTTTTTAAGTACTCTAATGCAAGACCTATTTCATAAACTATTTTTTCTCTCTGAGAAATAGTTAAAACCTTATGTCTTCCTAATAATTGTGATCTTCCAAGTTGTTCTAAGACTGATCTTATTTCTGGTTGGAAGATTATTATTAAAGCAAGTGGTCCCCACATAATTACATACTCTAATAATAAACCTATAGTTGTTAAATCAAATGCATCGCTAAGCAACTTAACAATTACAATTATTATTATCCCCTTAAAAATCAAAGTAAATTTAACATTACTTTTTATACTTTTTAGTATGAAATATATTCCTACCCATACTAAACATATATCAATTATATCTTTTATAATAGTAGTTATATTATCTAAACTCATGATTCCTCCTTGTATTCTTTACTGTTTTTTAATTATAGCATAATTACAATTCAAATAAAACCTAAAACATATTATTAATATTATTATTTGATGGCATAGGTGTATTCATTGTACTTCCAGGTATTGTGTTTGCAGCTACTGGCTTTTTATCATTAGTACTTTTATTTACAGACGGCTGCATATTAGAAGCTAATGACGCATTACCTGATGGTGCAGGATTAGTGTTTGTTGGAGCCCCTAAATTATTGTCAACCGTAGCACCATTATTAACTGGCACGCTTTTTAAAAGCGTCTTTTCACTACTAGAAGAATCATTACTATTTAATAATTCATTTTCCTTCTTCATTTCTAATTCATGTTGCTTCTTTTCAAACTCTTCTTTTTTTCTTTTGTCTCTTTCCTTTTTTATATACTTATCACCAAAAAAACCAATAACAAGTATTATTATAAAAACAATTGTAAGAACTATTAACACTGGACTATTAATAAAAGTATTTATTGCATCTGACATATTTACATCCTCCTAACTAACCTTTAAAGAAATCACTGTTTTTAGTTTTTCTAACTCTTTATTTTTGTTATATACTTCTCTAACTTTATAAATTGCATTATTATCCTTAATAGAACCTTTAAATCTATTATTAAATGCATCTTTTATCTTCTCTTCACTTATATCATAATCAAATAAATTAAAATAATCTTTTAAACTTTCTCTAATCAAGAACTCAGAATAATAATCCTTTTCTGAATATATTGTCGCTGTTACAGAAATAATACTACTAGTACTGTATTTAGTATGTATTATAATTTTATTTTTCTTCTTATTATTATCATAATATGTTTTAGTTAAAACAAAGTCATTAGCATCAGCATTCTTCTTTATCTCGTAGCTGTCACAATAATAATATTTAGTATCACAATACTCAGTTACAGTTTCTGTCATACTTAGATAAGAAGAATCTCTAACCTTATTAATTATATAAACACCAAAAATATTAAAAACCTGTAATAGAATAAATATAACTATAGGTAAGGTAAAATATTTTTTATCATCATATTTACCATCTTTAACTATGTATAAAACATTAAATACAATACCAATAATTAAAGCTAAAATATTTAAAACTAGCATTATATTTGTAGGAACAACCCAGTAATTTAACTTAGTGTAAATCGTCATAAGTAATATAAGCAGTAACAATAAAAGTACGTTAATTATAAATAATGTTACCATGCTTTTTTTAAGTTCTATTTTCTTATTCATAGTAGCCTCCTATTTTTTTCATTATAACATGAATCAGAATATTTTTCTATTGATTAGCCAAAATAATTATGATATTATTAGAAAGGACGATTTTATGAATATATATAGTCTATGCCTACAAATTTTTTTATTCAGAATAGTAGATGTTTCATTAGGAACTTTTGTAACTATTCTAACAGTAAAAAATAAAGGCGTAATCGCAACTATAATAGGATTTATAGATGTATTAATATGGTTCTTAGTTGTTAAAGAAGCATTAAATACAAATCAAGAAAGTATACTAATTGCAATTTCCTATGCTGGTGGTTATGCAGTAGGTACATATGTTGGAACATTCTTATCAAATATATTAATAAATGGTAAACTATCAGTACAAGTTATTTCAAATTATTTATCAAAGAAAAACATAAATACAATTAGAGATAATGGATATGCAGTATCTGAAATTGAATGTATAGGAAAAGATAATGATAAGAAAACAATGTTATTTATTGAAGTAGATAAAAAAAGATTAAAGTACTTAAGCAAAATAATTAAAAATTTAGATAAAAACGCATTCATAGTTGCAAATGAAACAAAATTAGTAGAAAATGGCTTCTTTAAATAAGCCTTATGCCGCTTTAGTTTAAT
>CAVAWS010000003.1:0-5629 GCA_963592455.1 Paratractidigestivibacter sp.
GAATAATAAGTTTTATGTTAAAAAATTAAATAAAAAAACTAATAAAGGATACTGTTATATAGCAGATGGTGAATATATAAATAGTGAGTTAAAAAAGATAATGATACCAGTTTGCGAAGTGGTTGATGGTATTTTATCTATCGATGATTATTCTTTTAAACATGATATAAAAACTAAGAAATATGTACCTAAAAAAATAAAATAATATCATAATATATGGTTAAAATAATATTATAATAATATATAATGTTGACATTATAATATAAAAATGGTAATATTTATATGAAGTAAAGAGGTGATTAAATGGAAGCTATAACAAGTGCTATTAGTGTTCAAGTTGATACTAAAGACAAAGAACAAGCAAACAATATATTAAAAAGTTTAGGTCTTAATATGAGTACATTCGTAAACATGGCAATAAAGCAATTAATTTATACAGATGGATTACCTTTTGAAGTTAAAAATCCAAATCCAAATAGTAAATTACTAAATGCATTAAATGAAAGTGAAGATATTTTAAGTAATAAGATAAATGCAAAAAAGTATCATAACATGGATGAATTGTTAAAGGATTTAAAAGATTGATCAATTATGATTTTAAATATGAAGTACAATACACGAGTCAATTTAAAAAAGATTTTAAAAAGATTCTTAAACAAGGAAAAGATAAGAAAAAATTCATTGATGTTTTGAATAAAATAGCGAATGGCGAAAAGTTAGATTTAAAATATAGAAATCATAATCTTTTTGATGATAAATTATATAAAGGCTGTAAAGAATGTCATATAGAACCGGACTGGCTTTTGGTATATAGAATAGTTGAAAATAAGCTTATATTATTATTGGTTTCTACAGGAACTCATAGCGAATTATTTGGCAAATAATTCTTTAATCAATATTAAAAAAGCTAGCGATTCCGACTTTGACAGGAACTAAAAAAAGAGACTAGAGAGCACACTCTAGTTTTATTTTGGACTTTTTAAATAGTTATTGTTATGGTTTTTTTTACCAATTTATTATATAATATTAGTTAGGTGATTTGAAGTGACAAGACAAGAAGTAGATAGAAAAAAAGTATCTCCTATGATGAGACAGTATTTGGAAACTAAGGATAAATATGAAGATGTTATATTGTTTTATAGATTAGGTGATTTTTATGAAATGTTTTTTGATGATGCAGAAAAAATATCTCATGAGCTGGAACTTACTTTAACTGGAAAAAATGCTGGTTTAGATGAAAAGATACCAATGTGCGGAATACCTCATCATGCAGTTAATATATATTTGGATAAGTTAATTGAAAAGGGTTATAAAGTAGCGATATGTGAACAAATGGAGGATCCTAAAAATGCTAAGGGCATTGTTAAAAGAGATGTTGTTAGAATAGTATCAAAGGGTACTGTTATGTCTGATGAAATGCTTGATGCAAAAAGTAACAACTTTATAGGAGCTTTAAAAGACTTAAGACACTGTTTTTCTTTATCGTATGTTGATTTATCTACTGGTGAATTTAACTCTTTATTAGTACCACTAGAACTTAATAAAATAATAACAGAGATAGTTAATAATAATATAAATGAATTAGTTGTTAAAGAACCTATTGATAACAGAATAATAGATACTTTAAAAAAGCAGTACAACATATCTATTTCATATGAGGATAATGAAACTGAAATAAAAGAATATAAAGACTTATATAAACATATAGATGATTTTAGGGTTTTATCTTCGGTTTTTATTCTTTTAAATTATTTAAGTGAGACGCAAAAAAGGAGTTTAGATCATTTACAAAAAATAACTCTTAGAAGCTATACATCATATTTAAAGATGGATATACATACTAAACGTAATTTAGACCTTGTTAGGAACTTAAGAACTAATGAAAGAACTTATTCTCTTTTATGGCTACTTGATAAAACAAAGACTGCGATGGGTTCTAGAATGCTTAAACAAATGATAGAAAATCCTTTGGTAAATAGAGAAGAAATTGAAAAAAGATATGACATGGTATCTGTTTTATTAGATAATTTTCTAGTTAAAGATGAATTAAGGGATTTATTAAATAATGTTTATGATCTTGAAAGATTGTGCGGAAAAATATCATTTGGTTCTTGTAATGCTAAAGATATGCTTCAGTTAAAACAGTCTATTAAGTATTTACCTAGAATAAAAGAGTTAGTAAAGTCTCTTAAGTTTGATCTTGTCATAGATGATTTTTCTGACTTATATGATTACCTAGATAAAAGTATATATGAAAATCCACCACTAAGTTTAAAAGAAGGATATCTAATTAAAGAAGGATTTAACAAAGAATTAGATGAGCTTAAAGAAGCTAGAAAAGGTGGAAAAGATTTCATTGTAAAACTAGAGGAAGATGAGAAGAAAAGAACTGGTATTAAGAACTTGAAAGTAGGATATAACAGAGTATTTGGTTATTATATAGAAATATCTAAGGGTAATGCTAAGCTTGTTACAGAGGAGTTTGGTTACGAAAGAAAGCAAACTTTAGCTGGTAAAGAAAGATTTATAACACCTCTATTAAAAGAAAAAGAGTCTTTAATACTTGGTGCTGAGGAAAAAATCATCAACTTAGAGTATGAACTTTTTATGATGATTAAAGATAAAGTAAAAAAACTTATACCATCTATTCAGCTTACTGCAAAGATGATTGCACTTTTAGATGTTATATCTTCTTTTGCGGTTGTATCTGAGTCTAATAATTATGTAAGACCAGTACTTAATAATGAAAAGAAGGTTATAATTAAAGACAGCAGACACCCTGTAGTTGAAAAAGTACTTGATGGTGAGTTTGTGTCTAATGACATTATATTTGATAATGGTTGTGATATTAAGCTAATAACAGGACCTAACATGGCTGGTAAATCTACTTATATGAGACAAATGGCTATTATAGTTATAATGGCACAAATAGGTTGTTTTGTACCTGCTAAAGAGGCTTATTTACCTGTTTTTGATAAGATATTTACTCGTATTGGGGCATCAGATGACTTAGTATCTGGTGAATCAACGTTCATGGTTGAAATGATCGAAGCTAATAAAGCAATTACTGAGGCAACTGAAAATAGTTTGATTTTATTTGATGAGTTAGGACGTGGTACTGCAACATATGATGGTATGAGTCTTGCTTGGTCAATTATAGAGTATATTCATGATAATATAAAGGCTATTACACTTTTTTCTACACATTATCATGAGTTAACTGTTTTAGAAAATACAAAGAAACATCTTAAGAACATTCATGTTTCTGCTTATGAAAAAGATGGTAACATTACATTTTTACATAAAATAGAAGTTGGTAGTGCTGATAAAAGTTATGGCCTTCATGTTGCAAAGCTTGCTAATTTGCCTGATAAATTAATAAAAAGAGCTGGAGAAATATTAAAACAGTATGAAAATAATAAAAATGTTAATATAGTTCCAGATCAAATTAGTATGAATTTTGAAGAAAATAATGAAAATAATATAAAATATGATATAATAAAAAAGAAGCTTGAAGATATTAATCCTTTAGAAATATCTCCAATGGAAGCTTTTAATATCTTATTTGAATTAAAAAAAGATATAGAATAATATAATAAAAAGGTGGTTATAGTATGGAACAAGAAGATAACAATATTAAAATTCCTATAAAAGATATTGTACAAAATGCAGTTATGCAAAACGGGTGTAATTATCCAGAAGATGAGTTTAATTTAATTAGAAAGTATTTTATAGCATGTTTAAACTTAGGTTATTTAGTGCCTAATGATTTAGTACCTATGGTACATAAGTTTTGTAGTAGGATAAAGTTTATTACTACTAATTATACTGGTTCAAATAACTTAGATTATTACGTTATAAATCAAGGTGTTTTATACCTTAATGGAGCATTAAAAGATAATGATATAGATTTATATGAAATTAATTATTACAAGGCTTTAAGTGAGGTTATTTTTGGTGTTTCTGCTAATTATAGAGCTTTTTCTAACGCATTATGTGAAATGACTGCAGAAAAAATATATCAAATGGATGTTAATTCATCTAGAATAGTTATGCCTGTTACTACAATCGAAATGGTAGAAAATAACGAACTACAATTAAGAGCAGGATATAAAAACTATAACTTAATAATTAACTTATTAAAACAATATTTTATTAGCAAGGGATTTAATGAAAATAAAATAATTAAGGACATGTTCTTTGATGGGTATGATAACGTAAGTTCAAGAGTTATAGTAAGTGATAATGATAAACTAATAATTACGATATTAGATAAAATTAACTTGTTTATGCTAAATAGAAAAATAAGTGGTAAAGAAATGAAGGGTGAAAAAGAGTTAATTGATAAGTATCAAATAATAGTTAATAATTTATTTACTAAGATTGATCAAAATTATTTAGCTTTTTGTGCATTAGTTACCACAGATGATTTAAGAGAAAAGTTAATGAAACATATTGAATCTAAGTTAGGTTAAGGAGGTTTTTATGAACAGGAGTGAGGCAAGAGGCATTATAATGACCATTTTATATCAGGTCTTTATGTATGAAAAAAGTAATATAGACTATGATTTAGATGAGGTTTTTAGTGAGAATTTAAAAATAGATAACTCATTTGTAAAAGAAATGGTTACTGGCGTTTTAGATAAAAAAGGTGAGATAGATAGTATTGCAAATAAGTATTTAAAAGATTGGGATATAAAAAGATTATCATTACCTGATCAAGCTATATTAAGAATGGGCATATATGAATTATTATATACAGATACGCCTGATATAGTAGCGATTAATGAGGCAGTAGAATTATCCAAGAAATACTCTGATGATAAGGTTAAAAACATGATAAATGGTGTTTTAGATAAGGTATATCATTCAAAATAAAACTTAGTTGATATTTATTATAAAAAATGATAAAATGATAGTATCTTAATAAGATAGGAGTGAATTGCATGTCATCAACTACATATTTATTTGATATTGAAAATATTAATGAGGCTTTGGTAAAAGAAACTATCAAAGAAGTTTGTGAAGCCTTAGAAGAAAGAGGATATAATCCAGTTAATCAATTAGTTGGTTATTTAATGAGTGGAGATCCTGGTTATATTTCTAATCATAAAGAAGCTAGAAATAAGATATTAAAAATAGATAGAAGTAAAATTCTTGAGATTTTAATAAAGGATTATTTAAAGAAATGAGAATATTAGGACTTGATTTAGGTACTAAAACACTTGGACTTGCTGTAAGTGATTTAACAGAAACAATTTCATCTGGGCTTACTACTTTAAGGTTTAATGAAAATGAAGAAGAAAATGTAATACCAGAGTTAAAGAAAATAGTAGAAGAGTATAATGTTTATTTATTTGTTATAGGGCTTCCTAAAAACATGAATAACACACTTGGTGATGCTGTTTTAAGAACAAGAAATTTTGAGGAAATACTAAAAAAACATTTCGATATAAAAATAGAAGAACAGGATGAAAGATTATCTTCTGTTACTGCAAATAACGTTCTTATAAGTTCTGATATTTCTAGAAAAAAAAGAAAAAATAAAGTAGATAAGTTAGCAGCTACAATAATTTTACAAAATTATTTAGATATACATAAAGAAAGGAAATAAAAAGATGGATAATAA
>CAVAWS010000003.1:5683-6294 GCA_963592455.1 Paratractidigestivibacter sp.
AAAGAGATGAAAAAGGAAGATACTACATTTACAATAATTGGAGATAATGGTGAAGAAATAAAATGTGAGATTTTATTTACTTATGAAGATGAAAAAAGTAAGAAAAATTACATCGCATATACGGATAACACATTAGATGAAGAAGGAAATACTAAGGTTTATGCTTCTATCTTTAATCCAGAAGAAGAAAATCCTGTATTATTACCTATTGAATCTGATGAAGAATGGAAGCTTATTGAAGGTATTTTATCTTCTTTAACATCAGATAATGAACAATAAGACTAATGAGCACTTTATGGTGCTTTTTTTGTTTTAATATATATGTTATAATAATATAAGGTGATTTATATGAGATTTTGTATAGATGATACTTATTATGAAGTTTTAATAGAAAAGAAAAATAATAAAAATTTATACATTAGAATAACTGATGATTTTAAAATAAAAGTTACTTGTCCAAAGCTTTATACAAAACTTATTATAAATAAAATATTAGAAGAAAATGAAAAAAGAATTAAGAAAATGCTTGATAAAAAGAAAAAGGAAAACATAAATAAAATAAAAGAAGATAATTTATTATTAGGTAAAAGTTTAAATGTGTTATACGAAGA
>CAVAWS010000004.1:0-5135 GCA_963592455.1 Paratractidigestivibacter sp.
TCATAAGATAAATTATCACTTATTTGTGTCTACACACACTATTTGACAATCAACCTTATAAATCATAGGACTTTTTCTAATATCCTTCTTTTAATATTGTTTAGCCCAGTATATTTTAGTAGTAGCTTTATTTCCACAGCAAATACACTTTTCATCACCAGTTGGCTTATTATTTTCAAATGGAATACATCTAGATTTTAAACCTAAATCATCTTTTATCTTATTTTCACATTCTACGTTTCCACACCAGTTTGTATAAATAAATCCATTTTTATTTTTAGCTATTTCAGTCATTTCTTCATATGTATCTGCATTATATACCATGCTATTTCTTCTATCTAATGCTTTCTTATACATATCATTTTGAATATTAATTAATAGTTCATTAATTCTTATAATAGCATCATCTACTGATACTTGTTCTTTTTCTAATGTATCACGTCTAACTAATGTTATAACACCTTTTTCTAAATCACGTTTACCGATTTCAATTCTAATTGGATAACCCTTAACCTCAGCTTCAGAAAACTTAAATCCAGGTGTTTTATTAGAGTTATCAACTTTATATGTTATGTCTATTTCTTTTAATTCTTCTTCTATTTTATTAAGTGTATTAGTTACTTTTTCATCATTTCCAATAGGTATTATTACGCATTTATATGGTGCAATTTTAGGTGGTAAAACAAGACCTCTATTATCACTATGTACCATTATAATTTCACCAATCATTCTAGTTGTAGATCCCCATGAAGTTTGATAAGGAGTTTCATACTTATTATCTTTGTTTAAAAACTTAATATCAAAAGCCTTAGCAAAACCTTGACCAAAGTAGTGTGATGTAGCACTTTGAAGAGCAATACCATCATACATCATAGCTTCTATTGCATAAGTAGCTTCTGCACCCGCAAATTTTTCTTTATCAGTTTTTTTACCAGTGAATACTGGAACTGCAAGTATGTTTCTTTGGAAATCTTCATAAACCTTTAACATTCTAAGTGTTTCTTCAACAGCTTCTTCTTTAGTAGCATGCATAGTATGACCTTCTTGCCATAATATTTCTCTAGTTCTTAAAAAAGGTCTTGTTGTTTTTTCCCATCTAACAATTGTACACCACTGATTATATAATAAAGGTAAATCTCTATATGATTTAATTATTTTCTTAAAATGCTCGCAAAACAAAGTTTCTGATGTAGGTCTTACACAAACTCTTTCTTCTAATTCATTAGAACCTCCATGAGTTACCCATGCTACTTCTGGGGCAAAACCATTTACGTGATCTTTTTCTACTTGAAGTAAGCTTTCTGGAATAAACATAGGCATTTGTAAGTTTTCATGACCTGTTTCCTTAAATTTTTTATCCATTATTTTTTGTATGTTTTCCCATATTGCATATCCATACGGTCTTATTATCATACTACCTTTAACAGATGAATAATCAACTAAATCTGCCTTTTTACAAACATCAGTGTACCATTTTGCAAAATCTGTATCTCTATTTGTTATTTCTTTTACTTGTTCATTCATTTTAACACATCCTTATCCTGTAATTCCTTTTAATAATCCAAAAGATAGAGAGCCAACTATTAATCCTGCAAGTAAAACTCCACAAGCTATTGCAAGAAATGCTTTTTTTCTATCCATATCTATTAGAGAAGCTATTAAAGCTCCTGTCCATCCACCAGTTCCGGGAAGTGGGACACCAACAAAGAAAAATAATCCCCAGAACTCAGCTTTTTCTATTTTATCTTTTTTAGATAAAGCCTTTTTTTCAATTTTATTAACTAGTTTACTTAAGTGTTTAGTCTTTTTAAGTTTATTAAATATCGGGGTAATAAACCATAATATAAAAGGTATTGGAATTAAGTTGCCAATTAAGCAAATAATAAATGCTGGAACTATATTTAATCCAAGCAAAGCAGATGCAATTAAGCCGCCTCTTAATTCTAGTATTGGCATTAAAGAAATTAAAAAAACAGTTAATTCCTTTCCGTACGGAATAGATTTTAATCCTTCAAATAATCCTAAAAATGTATGCACTAAACTTTCAGCCATATAAAATCACCTCATAAATAACATTATAACATACTTTAATAAAATATTAATTAGTTAATGTAAAAATGTCAAAACATGTAAAAAAATAACAAGATATATTAATTGTTACTTTTTATATGATACAATATATAATATGGAGAAAGTATTTATGACAAAAGATACAAAAATTATAAAAAATTATGTAAAAGAGTCACTTAAGAAGAATTTAAGCCCATATGATGATGTTATTAAACTTGCAAATTTAATGAATTATAGTATTGTTGATGCATTTACAAGTTTTATTCTAAAGCATGGTTTAAATGGTAAGAAAAACTACGTTAAAAAAGAAGATTTATACAGCTCTCTTTTAGGTATATTTGGTAATTATTTCGCTAAATTAGCTTTGTTAAATAATTATGATATAAAAGAAATATATAGTGAAAAAGATTTTTTAAATCTTAAGGGTGAAAAAGCTCCTTGCGATATAGTTTTTATTGATAATAATGATGAAACATACTTAGTTGAAGTTAAAACGGTAAGACAAATAATTGGAAATGAAAAAAATTATGTGTACATAAACAGCTATAACTTTGATGGTGTTTTAAATGATGCTAAAAAGTTTAAATTAATAGGAGATAAATTAATAAAGCAGGTATCTAGTTTAAAAAAAATATCAAATAACGTTATAGCATTCTTATATTCAGATTGTATAGTAGATGATATTATAAAAGAAAAACTAAAAAGTTTAGGGGTAAAATTATACATATTTGAAGATTATAGTATAGTAGACATAGAAAGGTTAGCAGCTAGTTTAATAGATAATGTTTTAAAAGAGGTTCAAAGTAAAATAAAAAAGTAGTTTAAAAAAATAAAAAATTATAATATAATTAGAATAATTAGGGTGAGTAACATGGAAAATAAAAAATATGAAAATTTATCTAGAGAAGATAGAGTATTATTGGAATTAATACATCAAAGTCATATAACAATAGATGATATAAGATGGTTAAAAAGTAAAAAAAGATTTAAAAGATATGTAAATAAGTACGCTAAAGCCTTATTAAAAAAGTCTTCTGATGAAGAAGAAGTACATACTAAGATAAAAAAAGAGGATTTAACGGATAACGAGTTAGAGGTGCTTGATTTTACAAAGACAATTTCACTTCCGTCTAGTGAGGTATTAGAGATGTTTGAGTTTGCTAAAAACTTAAATATAAAAGATACTAATGATTTTGATGAAATAACTACTTTAATAAAGAAAAAATTAAAAAAAGAACAAATTATATGGTCAGCTGTTTTAATAACATGTATTTTAGTATTTGTATCAGTTGGTGTTTACTTAATTAGCTGGCAATTAGAAAATAATAAAACAAAGAATCTTGTTAAAAAAATGCAAGAAGTAGCTAAAGATGATAAAAAAGTTGAAACTACAACAACTAATAATTCACAAAAAAATGAAGAAGTACCAACAGAAGTACAAAACATAGACTTTAATAAATTATTGCAAATGAATTCAGATACCAAGGGCTGGATTAACGTTCCTGGAACAAACATTGACTATGCATTTGTTCAAACAACAAATAATGAATATTACTTGAATCACTCTTTTGATAAATCATATAATAAAAAAGGATGGGTATTCTTAGATTATAGGGATGATATAGACAATTTAAAAGCTAATACAATTTTATATGCACATGGATTACTAAATAAGGTAATGTTTGGCACTTTAAAAAAAGTTGTTACAGCAGATTGGTATAATAACGAAGCTAATAGAAAGATACTAATTACAACACCAAAGGGATATTATTACTGGGAAGTATTTTCTACTTATACAATTGAACCAGAAAGTTATTACATAACAACTAGATTTGAAAATGATGATGCATACAAAAAGTTCATAGACATAATAAAATCAAGAAGTGTTACTGATTATAAGGTAGATGTAACAACTAAAGATAAGATACTTACATTATCTTCTTGCTATGATCATACAAAAAGAGTAGTTTTACATGCTAAGTTAATTGGTCAAAGTGTTAACTAATAATAAATAAAGGGTTAGTAATTAACCTTTTTTATTTTTTTAAACTCTAAAAAATTGCTTGACACCTTTTTTCCACAAGCAAATGAAAACCTTGACTGGGGGGGTATTGTGATATTATAAACACATAAGATAGCGAGCAGTATTAGTTATTTTCATATGAGGAGTAAAGGAGAAAAAAGTGGTATGAAAAAGTTTTTGAGTTTTTTATTAGTAGTTGTAGTAACCTTTATAGGGGTTATAACAGTTAAAGCAGAGGATTACAAGATAGATGTAAAAGTACAGAATCTAGGTGATGTAGAGGCAAGCATGACGATGTATGTTTCTGGACCTTTTGATTTTAATAATTATTCTTATTCTGTTTGGTTCGCAAACGAAAATGATCAAGCGCCAACTCCAGGAAGACCTTCTGATTCTAATAATAGATCGATTGTAGGAAATTGGTTTAATGTAAGTGAAGATGGTTCCGGAA
This sequence comes from Paratractidigestivibacter sp., assembly GCA_963592455.1. GTDB lineage: Bacteria > Bacillota_I > Bacilli_A > RF39 > UBA660 > Aphodocola. Next base: position 4,545 of record CAVAWS010000004.1, read on the forward strand.
GAATACTTATGCATTCTGATTGGTATATGCTAGAAGGCTATGATTATGCATATATACAAAAATATGAAAAAGCAACTAATCAATATAGTTTAGCTTCTTCTAAAATAAAAGTAGAAAAACCAGCACTACCAGCAAATAAGGCAAAATATGGATTTTCTAGCATACTAAAAGGCAATTTAAGTGTATTTATATATTATCCTCATTCAGGATATACAGGTAATCATAAGTTATATGTTAAAACTGGTAAAATTACAAATACGTCTTTAATAAAAGAATATAATAATAACAAATTTGACAATTTATTTACATATGTAAAAAATGATAGTAGTGACAAGTCAACTTTATGTACGTTACAAACTGATACTGGGAGTACAAATGATTATGAATGTGAATTATCAAATATTGAAATAGGTTCATATTATTATGTATATTTTTATACTGATGATCCATTATATAGAAATTTAGATTCTGTCGTTGTTGCAGTAGGTAAAGATGGTCTTGGTGAGGCTAATTATCTTCATTATCTTGAAACTGTAGATATTGGATCAGATAATGAAGTATTTACTGGTGATGTAGTAGCTAATCCAAAGA
>CAVAWS010000004.1:5253-19583 GCA_963592455.1 Paratractidigestivibacter sp.
ACTAATAGTTATAGTATCTTTGGTTGTAATTACGATTTTAGTTTCAATAATAGGAAGAAAAAAATTAGTAAAAATAGTTAAGAAATAAAGGAAATTTATTTAATTTTCTTTTTTTTAACATATATTTTACTAGGTGATTTTTTTGATAACAGTTAAAGATTTAATAAGAGTATGTAATGGTAAATTGTTATGTGGTGATTTAAATGCTGAAATAAAAGATCCGTTTATATCATCATTAGAAACAGTTCCTGAAGGTACTTTTTTTGCGGTAGGTGAAATTTATAAATATTATAAAGATGCACTTGAAAAGAAAGCTAGTGTGTGTGTATTACCGTTTACAAAGAACGTAAATTTACGTGGATTTAATAACGTAACTGTTGTAATGGTAAAAGATGTTTTAGAAGCTATGAGAAGTCTTGCAACATATAAAAGAAGGTATATTAAAAACGTTATAGGAATTACTGGTAGTGTAGGTAAAACAACAACTAGCAACATAATAAAAAACATGCTTAAAAGTAAGTATAAAGTGTTATGTACTAAAAAAAATAGAAATGGTCAAATAGGAGTTCCGCTTACCATATTATCAGTTAAAGATGAAGACGTATTAGTACTAGAAATGGGAATTAGTATGGAAGGTGAGATGGAAAAATTATCTTCAGTAGCTAAACCAAATATAGTAGTAGTAACAAACGTTTATTCATCACACGTAGAAAACTTTGGTAATAGAAAAAAAATATTAGATGAAAAACTTAAAATAATAAATGATTATACTAGGTATGTAATAGTAAATAATGATAATGATTTATTAAGAAATTATAATTATAAAGAAGGATATAAAGTAATTGGATATTCTATTAATAGTGATAGTGATTATAAAGCTTTAAATGTAGTTGATGATAAAATATCTAGTTTTGATTGTAATAATATATTAAATATAAAAGTAAATGGACCAAAGGATATTATATATAATGTATTAGCTGCAGTTTGTGTATCAAAGTTATTTAACGTAGATGATTCATTAATAAAAGATAATTCATTTTTATTATCTAATGAAGAACATAGATTAAGCGTAATAAAAAATAAATACTTTACAATTATAGATGACAGCTATAACTCATCTTTAGAGTCTATTTATAATGCACTTAATTACCTAGATAAATTTAAGGAAAATAAAATAGTTATCCTAGGTGATATACTAGAAATAAATAATTATAAAGAAACTTATAATTTGATAGCTAATAAATTAAATGAGTATAAAATAGAGCTTTTAATAACAGTTGGAGACAAGTCAAAAATAATAAACAAAAATTATAAGGGTAGGTCATTACATTTTAAAGATGAAGAATTAGTAAGAAAAAAAATATTAAAATTAATAAGTAAAGATAGTGTTATTTTAATAAAAGGTTCTAATAAAATTAAACTATTTAACGTAGTTAATTACTTAAATAATTTATAGATTTGTTTACACAATTTTACTTTGAAAATAAATTATAATCAGTTAATAGATAAAATATTTCCTTTATAATGATAAAATAAAAATATATACTTAAAAATAATATAATTAACGCTTTACACCTGTTTTCCACAGGTAAGTAAAAATGTTGACGGGGGGGTAGTATGATATTATAAATACATAAGATAGCAAGCAGTATCAGTTATCAACACATAAGGAGTAAGGGAGAAAAGGGAGTATGAAAATTAAACTAAGTCGTATAAAAAAACTAAGGAAGAATAAAATAAAAATATTAACTTTTTGTTTGTTAGCTGGAATTTTGTTTATTAGTAATTTAACTAGTATAAATGCAAAGATAGTGTTAGAAGAATGTGAATATAGTGATGAATTTGTAAAGTATATGAAGCTATCTGACGAGGAAAAGAAAAAAACAGTAATGCCTAGTATATGTAAAAAAATTAAAAATTCTTATAATTTGCAAGGTAGTGCACTAGCAGAGGCAAGTCAAAGTTCTTTTGATCTTAGAAACGTAAATGGTAAAAGTTATGTTACAAGTGTAAAAGATCAGGGAGACACAAATGCCTGTTGGACGTTTGCAACAAATGCTGCGGTAGAGTCTAACGTGCTTGTAAGTCAAAATAAAACTACTGATTTAAGTGAGGCACATATAGAATTATCAGAACAAAATACTTTTTCTCAAAGTAAGTATTGGAATCCAAATAGAAAGATTAATGATGGTGGTAATTATTATTTGTCTACTAGTTACTTATTAACAAGAAGAGGACCTGCATTAGAAAGTGATTTTCCTTTTAGTTATTTAACTGATGTTATATCTTCTAATACATTTGATGCAAATTCTTTAAATAATAAAAAAACTTCTATTAATGTAAATAAAGTTACGTTATTTTCTCAAGATAATAGTAAATCTTGTTCAAATGATAGTATTACAAATATAAAGAAATACTTAGTAGAAAATGGTGCAATTGCAACTATGATGTACTGGGATAATAATTATGTAACAGTAGATAGTGATACTTTAACTATAGGTCCATATTACTATTATAATGGAAATAGTTCTGCTAATCATGGTGTTACAATAGTTGGATGGGATGATAATGTTTCGGCAAGTAAGTTTGGTGATACAAAACCATCCCGTAATGGAGCTTTTATAATAAAAAATTCATATGGTACTAGTTATACTTATAAAGGTCAAAAAATAAATATGGGTGAAGATGGTTATTTTTATGTGTCGTATGATGATACTGTTATATGCAATCAATTATTTGGATTTTCTGATATTGATAATACGTCAAATATAGCGTATTATACTCAAGAAGCGTACATAGCATATGATGTAGCAATGAAAGAAGATGGTGTAATTAAAAACTTTAATAGTACTTATATTTATGCAGGCGGTAATTTTAAAAAGAAGACTACATCTACAGAAAAATTAAAAAAAATATCATTTGCATCACCAGCTGCCAATATGAAGTATGAAATTTATTATATAAATACTAATCCATTTAATAATGAAAGTAAAAAAATAAGTGACTATACACTTTTAGCATCATCTGTAACTACAACTTCTGGAATTGAGTCTGTTGATGTAAGTTTAAAAAATATAAATATATCTGATGATTTTTCAATAGTTGTAAAGTATAATGAAATTAATAGTGATGTATATATTCCAATTACTGCAAAAATTAATAATACTATTTTTGAAAATGTAAGTATTAATTCTGGAGTTTCATATTTATCATTGGATGGAAGTAATTGGACTGATACAGCAAGTGCTTCGTTTACAACTAATATATATGCATATACAGATGGGGATTCATCATCTATAAATGATAGTACAAATAATAACGTTAATGATAATTCAAATAAAGATAGTGATAATATAGAAATTAAGGAAAATACTAATAATAAAGTTTCTTATATTAATACCTCTGATTCAAATGAGAAAAACCCAAAAACAAGTGAAGCAAATGGTATAGTGGTATTTGGAATTATTGCTTTAGGTTTAATAATTAGTGTTATTGTAAAAATTAAAATGAAAAAATATGTAAAATAAAATGAAAAACACTTTCTATTTTTGAAAGTGTTTTATTTATTTAACTTACTTAATAACATGTTTTCTAGTTCTTTACATCTATCTTTATCCATGTCTTTAGTACCTTTTAACTTATAATCTATTTTTAAGTCACTATATTTGTGCACTCCAAGTGTATGATAGGGAAGAAACTCTATTTTTTCTACGTTTTTTAGTGGTTTAATAAATTCATATAAAGAGTTTATATACTCTATATTATCATTTACACCAGGTACAATTACAACTCTAATCCACATCTTTTTATTTAGTTTTTCGCATTCTTTTAAGAAAAGAAGAGAGTTTTTAATATTGTAATTAGTTATTTTATTATATATTTCTTCATTGGTACCTTTAATATCAAATAATACTAAATCTGTATATTTTAATACATCTTCACATTCTGTTATACTTCCTGCGGTATCTATACATGTATGAATATTATTTTCTTTACATAGTTTTAGTGTTTGAATTAAAAATTCTTTTTGCATTAGGGGTTCTCCTCCTGAAAATGTAACACCACCATTATGTTTAAAATAAGGCTTATATTTTAGTATTTTATCAACTAATTCTTGTGGTGTATATGTGTTTGCTTTACCATTTAAATTCCATGTTTCAGGGTTATGACAAAATATACATCTTAAAGGACAACCTTGCATAAATACAACAAATCTAACTCCAGGACCATCTACTAATCCCATTGTTTCTATACTATTAATTTTTCCTAACATTTAAATCACCTAGGTAATTGTACCAAAATAAATGGAATTAGTCTATAAAAAAAGCATTTGCTTATTTAACATAATCAAATACTTCTTTTTCCATATCATCTTTAAATTTTTTAAGAGCATATTTTCCGTTAGCACTATTTAGCTTTTTTAACGCAGACTTTTTTTCACTAGCAAAATATGCTTTATCAAATGAATTTGTATCATTTTGAATTAAACTATTCATTGTATTTATTTCATCAACACTATTGTATGATGTTAAATATCCCTTATCTTTGTTTGTTAAGTCAGGCATAGGATAGTTATAAAAATTACTATTTGAATCACTATAAATAGTTGTGTAATTAAAATTATCAAGTAGAGCATTGTTAGTAGGATCAAGCAAATACACATTATCGTTATCTGTATCATTTATCAGTGTAACTTGATGGTTAGCTTCTTTTTCTTCATTTACATTAGGTATTACGTTGCTGCTATAACAAGTAGTTGAATAACATTCATAACCTTTTCCTTTGAGTGTCTTTGTTAACATATCATCATCATTTCTACATAATGATACTCCATTTAAAGTACTATAAGCTAAATTAAATTCATATTCATTAAATTTTTCATCATCAGCATAAGTATAAATACCAGATTTAGATAATTCACCATCATTTAATAATTCACAAAATACGGATAAACATTCAGCAGGTGAGTCTAATCCTAGTTCATCATATAATGAAACAATGTTTTCTACTGTTGTATCAACACAATAGTTAATGTTATCTTTATCGATGCTTTCTTTATTATTATTTAATTCTTCATTATTTGCCGTAGTCTCTAGAGTATCACCACTAGTAACTTCATCAATAGTATAAACATCACTTTTCTGACTAAAATCAAAAACTCCAAATTGATATATTTCATATGCACCAGTAGCTATTCCTGCTATTAAAAGTGATACTATTACAAGTTTTTTAGACTTTTTTGATATCTTCTTTTGTGAACTATTAAAATTTCCCCTCATATCAAAACACCCCTTTTTGTTTGATTGCCAGTTATAATAGCACTTTTTTATCTGTTTGTCAATAATTTTGACAAAAAAAGAGTACTACTTTATGTAGTACCTTTATTTGTTAACAACCAAGTCTTTCATGGAAAGTACGTGATATAACTTCTTCTTGATGAGCTCTTGATAACTTATCAAATAATACAGCATAACCAGATACTCTTATTGTTAGAGTAGGGTATTTACCAGGATTATTCATAGCATCAATTAAAGTTTCACGGTTAAGTACGTTAACATTTAAGTGATGTGCACCTTTTTCCATGTATCCATCCATTACGTTTACTAAGTTTTCTACTTGTTCTTCTTTAGTATGACCAAGTGCTGATGGAACAATAGAGAACGTATTTGAAATACCATCTTCACAGCAGTTTGTGTATGGCATTTTAGCTACTGAGTTAAGTGATGCTAATGCACCAGATGAATCTCTTCCATGCATTGGGTTAGCTCCTGGAGCGAATGCAACACCAGCTTTTCTTCCATCTGGAGTAGAACCAGTTTTCTTACCATACATAACGTTAGAAGTTATTGTAAGTACTGATAATGTGTGTCTTGCGTTTTTATAAAGTTTATTTTCACATAAGTCAGCATAGAATTCTTCAAGAATTTCTTTACCTAACATATCAACGTCATCTATATCATTACCATATTTAGGAAAGTCTCCTTCAACTTCAAAATCAACAGCAATACCATTTTCATCTCTAATTGGTTTAACTTTAGCATACTTAATAGCAGAAAGTGAATCAGTTGCAACAGAGAATCCAGCAACACCAAATGCCATTAATCTGTCTAATTTTGTATCATGAAGAGCCATTTGCCCTTTTTCATAAGCATATTTATCATGCATGAAGTGGATAATATTCATAGCATCAACATATGTTTTAGCAATTTTCTTCATAGCTTTAGAATAAGCTTTTCTAACTGTTTTATAATCTAAGTATTCATCAGTTATTTTATCTAATCCATCTACTACTTTTTCTTTTTTAACTTCATCATAACCACCATTTATAGCATATAATAAAGTTTTAGCTAAGTTACATCTAGCACCAAAGAATTGCATTTGTTTTCCAACTGTCATAGCAGAAACACAGCAAGCAATAGCATAATCACATCCGTGTATTGGACGCATTAACTCATCAGATTCATATTGAATAGCATCTGTATCGATTGATACTTTAGCACAATATTTCTTAAAGTTTTCTGGTAAGTTTTCACTCCATAAAATAGTAAGATTTGGTTCTGGAGATGATCCTAAGTTATATAAAGTATGTAAGTATCTAAATGAGTTTTTAGTAACAAGTGATTTACCATTTTCATTCATACCACCAATACTTTCAGTAACCCAAGTAGGATCTCCTGCAAATAATTCGTTGTATTCTGGAGTTCTTAAATGTCTTGCCATTCTAAGTTTCATAATGAATTGGTCAATGATTTCTTGAGCTTCACTTTCAGTTAATACACCGTTTTTTAAGTCTCTTTCAAAGTAGATATCTAAGAATGTAGATGTTCTACCTAAACTCATTGCAGCACCATTATTTTCTTTTACAGCTGCTAAATAACCAAAGTATAACCATTGAACAGCTTCTTTAGCATTGCTAGCAGGCATAGATATATCATACCCGTAGCTTTTAGCCATTTCTTTTATTTCTTTTAAAGCTATAATTTGATCAGCAACTTCTTCTCTTAATCTTATAACTTCTTCTGTAATAGTAACTTTTTCAAGTTCTAACATATCTTTTTGTTTTTCTTCAACTAATCTATCAATACCATATAATGCAATACGTCTATAATCACCAATTATTCTTCCACGTCCATAAGCATCAGGAAGTCCAGTAAGTAATCCAGCGTGTCTTGCTTTTCTAATGTCAGTAGTATAAGCTTGGAATACTGCATCGTTATGAGTCTTACGATATTTAAAATATTCTTCTACTTTATCAGATATTTTATATCCATAAGCTTCAGCAGCAGACTTTGCCATACGCATACCACCAAAAGGATTAACTATTCTTTTAAGTGGTTCATCAGTTTGGAAACCAACTATTACTTCATCTTCTTTGATTAAGTAACCAGGTTTATATGAATTAATTCCAGATACAGTATCTACATCAATATCATATACTCCTTTTTCAATTTCTTCCTTTGACATTTCAAAGTATTTATCATTTAATCTTTTTGTTCTTTCGGTAACACCTTCAAGGAAACTTTCATCCCCAGTATACTCAGTATAGTTATCTAATATAAATTGTTTAACATTTATATTATCAATCCAAGCATCACCTTTAAAACCTTCGTATTGTTTCATTTTATTCCTCCTTAACTTCAAATACCTATTTAATTATAGCAATTAGCAAAAAAATATCAATAAAAGATTGATATTTTTTACAATATTTTACTCAGATACCTTTAATGCATCTAACATATTTAACTTTTTAAGGTCTATATGAGTTATTGAATTAACTATTATAGTAAATATAAGAGTTATTAAAAATGATAGTATGTAGCTTAAAATACTTATGTTAAATTTAAATAATAGTATGTTTGTTTCGCATGATTTAATTACATAATAACTTAGAAAACTACCAGCTATAAAACCTATTAAACTACCAATTATACTTAGTATTAAAGATTCTTTATTTACATATCTAGATACTTCTTCATCATAAAAACCTAATACCTTAAGAGTAGATAACTCTCTTTTTCTTTCACTTATATTAACACTTGATAAATTATATAAAACAACAAAGGCAAGTGCACCTGCTGCAAATATTAATACAAGGGTAACATAAGTTAGGGTAGTTGTCATGTTTTCATACGTTTTTTTAATATATTTATTAGTAGTTACACCAATTACGTTATCATATGATGTCATGTCACTTATTAAGTTGTTTTCAGATTTATTACTTAGTTTTTTATTAATGGTTAAAATATTGTTATATGTAGCGTCTGTGTTAGTTAACTTTTTATATAAAGTAGGAGACATATACACATAATGATTTATGTAGTTTTCAGTTATACTAGACACTTTTACTGTTACGTATTTATTATCTGATAATAATATTTTAAACTTATCATTTTTCTTAACATTTAAAAGGGTAGCTAACTTTTCTGATATAACAACACCTTTATCATCAATTTTCTTAGTATCTATAAACTTATTTATCTTCTTAGTATTACTAGGAACTATTAAGTAAGCTTGTTCATTATGCTTATAGTTTTTAGCAGTAATTGTTTCCTCACTTATTTTTATAGAGTCTTTTATTTTATTACTTTTACTTATGTAATCATCTATTTTATCATTAGATGAAATACTTACTGTCATGTCATATTTATTTATCTTGGTAAATTGTTTATTTACTATTGATGTAATAGAGTCTTTAAGACCAAATGCTGCAAGCAAAAGAGAAGAGCAGCCAATTATTCCAAATAGTGTCATAAAAAATCTTTTTTTATACCTAAATATATTTCTAACTGTGATCTTATCTTCGTATTTTAACTTATTAAAGAATCCTAGTTTTTCTAATATTATTTTTTTACCTTTTTTAGGTGCCTTAGGTATCATAAGTGATGATGGAGTAGAAATTATGTCTTTATAAAATACTAAAATAGTTGATACCGTTGTAAGTAATACTGATAATAAGCCTATTACTATTATGTGTTTTACCTGCATATAAGTACTTATTTTTGGCATATCATAAAATAAGTTATAGCAGTTAGCTATTATATTAGGTATTAGTTTATAAAATATTAAACTACCTAATATAGAACCTGTAAGACAAGCTAATACAACGTATAATAAGTATTTTAATAAAACTTCTATCTTACTATAACCAAGTGCTAGTAGTGTACCTATTTCAGTTCTTTTTTCATCTAACATTCTACTCATTGCTGTAATAGAAGTTAGGGTAGCTACTAAAAAGAATATAAAAGGAAATATTTTAGATATACTATCTATTCTTTGAGCTTCTAATTTATACTCATTAAAAAATGATGACTCTGTTCTTGATATAGAGTAATTAGTTGGAAATTTTAATTTTTCTAGTTTGTTTTTATCATCCTTTAGCTCATCTTGTAATGTATTTAATTCATCTTCTTTATCCTTATCATCTTTATCTATACTATTTATTTCTTCTTCAACCCTTTTTATATCATCTTCTAAAGCAGCTTTATTAGCATTATAATTATCAACAGACACACTATATGTTTTATCTGTAATTTCTTTTTTAACGTTATTTACTAAGTTTTCATACTCCTTAGAATAAGTGTCTAAGTTATCTTTTTTCTTAACTGTTACATATATTTCATCATAATTATCTTTATTAAAATCATTTTCTTCAAGGTAGATGTAGTAATTTACAGTACCGTTTCCTAGTGTTGTTGTACCTCTATCTTTTGATGAATAATAACTATTTTTAACAGTACCAACTATTTTTATCTTTTTTGCTCTAAGTTCACTTGAGTTGCTAGGATTAAGGGTAATTAAAGATCCTATTTTTAAAGACGTATCATTAAGTAGTTTTTCTTCAACTAATCCTTCGTTTATGGTAGTAGGGTATTTACCTTTTGTTAACACTAATTTATTTATGTAATCTTTACTATTATCATCATTATTACTATTTATGTTAATAGCTTTAATTACATAAGACTTAGAATCAAGTTTTATATTAGCATCAGTTGTTTTAACCCCCATAACTTCATCTACGTTTTCAATTTTTTTAATCGTAGATACTTCATTATCTGAAAATCCTGCCATACTAGCTAATTTAATATCCATAAGGTTAGTTTCTTTATAATAATCTTTAGCGGTTTTAAGCATGTCATATGATGTGCTTTTAAGTCCTACGTAAAAGCCTACACCAATTAATATAATTAATGAAAGTGAAATAAATTTCTTTTTATTATTTTTAATTTCTCTAAATGTATCTTTAAATAAGTTTTTAGCTACCATGATAACTCACCAACTTTTTTAGGCTTTTTATTAATCTTTATTTTTTCTATTTCACCATTTTTAAAAGTAATTACCTTATCTGCAATAGGAGCAATTGCACTGTTATGAGTTACTATTACAACAGTCATTTTATCTTTTTTAATAGTACTTTGTAAAAGTCTTAATACTTGTTTTCCTGTTTTAGAGTCTAGTGCACCAGTTGGTTCATCACATAAAAGGAGTTTTGGCTTTTTAGCAACGGCACGAGCAATTGCAACTCTTTGTTGTTCTCCTCCTGACAATTCACAAGGAAAGTTGTCTGTTCTTTTTTGAAGACCAACTTTCTTAAGTATTACGCATGCATCATATGAGTCTTTGCAAATTTGAGTAGATAATTCAACATTTTCTTTAGCAGTTAAGTTTTGTACTAAGTTATAAAATTGAAATACAAAGCCAACGTCTAATCTTCTAAACTTAGTTAGTTTTCTTCCTTTAAAATCACTTATCGTTTTCTTATCTATAACTATTTTACCTGATGAAGGTTTATCAAGTGCACCAAGTAAGTTTAAACAAGTTGTTTTACCCGCTCCAGATGGGCCAAGTATTACAACTAATTCTCCCTTATTAATCTCAAAAGAAACCTTGTTTAGTGCCTTTATTTCAACTTCACCCATTTTATATGTTTTACACACTTTATCAAACTCAATATATGCCATTTAAATCTTCTCCTTTACAAAAATTAGTATTAATATATTACAATTCTACTTATTAAATGTCAACAAAATGAAAATAATTATTTTCTTTTTTTTTAAGTAATGTTATAATGCTTATATGATAGGGGAGAATGAATAGAAAGGGAGTTATGTTATGGACGATATAGAAACATTTGATTTTGACGATGATGAAGAATTAGAAGATGAAAATTTGGATGATGAAATAGAAAAAGAAGAAGCTAAAGAAGAGAAAAAAAAGGAAGAAGAAAAACTTGATAAAAAGGAAAACTTAATGCCAGAAGAACAAAATGTTATGCCTATTAATCAGTATGCTAATCCTTATGGATATATGCAAAATAATATGATGGGTCAGGTGAATCAGATGGATCAAAGTGAAATGGTGAAGGCAGCTTTATTAAACGGAAGACAAGCACTTCCTAATGAAGTTGGTGTTGTAACTGATATTAGTGAAGATAAGGTAATTGTTTCATTTACAACTGATTATGTAAAGGAAAACACGTTAAGCGACAGACACGTTATATTCTTAACTGGTAATCAAAAAATAGTTGGTACTGTAATTACAGTTAGTGCTAGTGAAGCTAGTGTAAGATTAATTGGTGAAATATCAGGTGGTAGATTTGTTCCAGGTGTTTTAACTAAACCTTCAATGCAAAATGTTTGTCTTGCTGCAACTGATGAAGAAATAAAGTTAATTGTTGCAGATGATAGACAAGGAGTTGCTAAAAAGGTATTAATTGGTACTATGCCTTTATATAATAATGAACCTGTGTATGTTCCAACTAACTCATTCTTTAGCAATCACTTTGCTATATTTGGTAATACTGGTTCTGGTAAATCTTGTGGTGTATCAAGACTTTTACAAAACATATTCTTTTATCAAACACCAGCACCTAAAAATGCTTGTATGTTTATATTTGATGCTTATGGTGAATATGAAAGTGCACTATCTATTCAAAATTCTCAAATATTCTTTAAAAGATATACAACTAATGTAAAAGATACTACTAAAGAACTTATAAAACTACCTTTATGGTTATTAGAACCTGATGATTATGCTTTATTGTTAGAGGCAGATGATCCAACTCAAATACCTATAATAGAAAAGGCATTAAGATTAGTTACTATATTCTCAGGAGATGAAAGTGAAACTAGGGTATATAAAAATGATATTATAGCAAAGGCTATATTAGAGGTTTTATACTCAGGTGGTTCTGCTGCTCAAATACACGACCAAGTATTTGCAATATTAACTTCGTTTAACACACCTGATTTAAATCTTGATTCACAAATTGTTCAGCCTGGATATACTAGAACATTAAGACAGTGTATGATAATAGATAAGGAAGGAAAAATAAACGAGATGCAACTAGTATCTGAGTTTATATCTAAGTACACAGATCCAAATCTAAAACTAGAATTACCAGATGGTACTGTTCCTTATACATTGGAAAACTTAAGAGAGGCATTTGAATTTGCACTTATTTCAGAAGGTACGTTAAAGAGTAACAAGGCATATGAAAAAGCTAACGTATTAAAAGTTAGATTAGAATCTATTATTAAAGGTGAATATGCAGAGTACTTTAAAGTAGATAGATATATATCAAGAAATGATTTTATAAAGAGTTTAATTACTGCATCAAATGGAGGAAGAGCTCAAATAATTAACTTTAACATAAGTTACATTGATGATAGATTAGCTAAAACAATAGTTAAAATATACTCAAGAATATTATTTGACTTTACGTCTCAATTAGAAAAACGTGGATCATTTCCTGTACACATATTACTTGAAGAGGCACATAGATATGTTCAAAATGATTCGGATATAAACATACTTGGTTATAACATCTTTGATAGAATAGCTAAGGAAGGACGTAAGTATGGTGTAATATTAGGAATGATATCACAAAGACCATCAGAATTATCTGAAACAGCCTTATCACAGTGTTCGAACTTCTTAATATTTAAGATGCAACACCCACATGATGTACAATTCATAAAACAAATGGTTCCTTTTATAACGGATGAAATAATAGAAAAATTAAAAGGATTACAACCAGGTACTTGCGTTGTGTTTGGTTTAGCGTTTAAGCTTCCTCAAATAGTAAAAATGGAGATGCCAAACCCATCACCATTATCACAAAATGTAGATGTATCACAATTATGGTATTAATACTAAAAGCCAGATTTTTCTGGTTTTTTCTTGTCTATTAAATTGACAAATATGTTCTTTACAAGTATACTTGTATATAGAATAAAAGGTGGTATTTATGAAAGTATATATTAGTGACAGTGAAAAATTAACTAAGTACAATTTGCCAAAAGAAGTACAAGAATCATATTTAATACAATATCAACCAAATGGGTCTAAAAAAGTACTTGATATTAGTATTGAATCTAATGAAAATAACTGGCTTCTTAAAAGCAATGGAATGGTTAATGTAGTAGAAAATGATTATACAGTTCAAAGTGCCACTTTAAGTAACTATTATACATGTGAACTTAAAATGTCTATTGATAATGAGAAAAGATATTTATACTGCCTTCCAAATTATAATGAAAAATACACTGATTTTTCTATTTATAACATGGTAAATATAGTTATCGGTAATGGATATAATTGTAATATTAACTTTCCAAGCCCTTTATTAAGTGAAAATCATGTAGTAATACAAAATAACAATAATAATTATTTATTAACAACTTCATATGATAATGTTTATGTTAATGGTTTAGCTGTAAAGCAAACGTTTTTAAAGTGTGGTGACATAATATTTGTAGCAGGATTAAAGATTATTTTTATGCAGACTTTTGTGCGCATTAATAATCCTAATAATCAATTAGCAATTAATGGTATGCAATATTATACAAGTGCAAGCTATGGTAGTTATAAGGATTATGAAAAGATAGATACAAGTGAGTTTAGTATAGATTTATATGATGAAGATAAAATGTTTTATCATGTGCCTAGAATTTTGAATGGATATGATGGAAAGGAAGTTTCAATTGATGCTCCTCCTGAAGAAGATAAACTAACTCATACACCATTAATATTATCTTTAGGTTCTAGTCTTACAATGGTTGCATCATCATTTGTAATGATATCATCCATTTATACTGGATTATCATCTGGTACTAAAAGTGTGGCTCAATCTATGCCTCAAATTATAATGTGTGTTGCAATGATTTTTGGTAGTTTATTAATGCCTAAAATTACAGAATTATATAATAATAAATTAGTTAAGAAAAGAGCTAAGAAAAGACTTGAAAAATATAGTGAGTATTTAGCTAAAAAAGAAAAAGAAATAATTAATGTATTAAATGAACAAATTCAAACATTAAATTATACATATC
>CAVAWS010000004.1:19593-29030 GCA_963592455.1 Paratractidigestivibacter sp.
ACATATCCTAGCATGAGCGAGTTAAATTCATTTATTATTAAAATGGATAGAAGGGTATGGGAAAGACAACCATTTGATATTGATTTTTTAGATATTATGGTAGGTACCGGTAATAGAAGACCTAACCTTACTGTAAAAATTCCAGAGAAGGGATTTGAAATAGATGAAGATGAACTAAGAAATCAAGCTATTTCTTTAGCAGATAAGTATAAATACATAGAAAATGCTCCAATTACGTATTCGTTAATAGAAAGAAAAATATCTGCTATTATGGTTAAAAATACGTATAAAAGAGAGTATATAAATAACTTAATACTTCAATTAGCAACTATGCATAGTGCAGGTGATTTAAAGTTAGTATTTTTAGTTAATAATGAGAAAATGTATGAGTATGCAAAGTATTTACCTCATACATGGAGTGAAGATAAGAAAAACAGATTATTTGCATCTTCTGTATCAGACATAAAAGAAGTATGTGAACTTTTAGAAAAGGAAAAGAAGGAAAGAAGATTATCAATAGATCCTTCTGGTAGTAAGAAAGATTCTGAGTTAAAAGATTGCTATAAAGATTTTAATACATATTATTTAATAATATCTGACTCATATAAAACAATAAAAGATATACCGTTTATTAATGAGTTAATTCATTCTGATGTTAATTTTGGATTTTCTTTACTATTTATAGAAAACACTTTAACTAATTTACCACCAGAGTGTAAAACATTAACCTACATAAAAGATGATGAGTGTTTCTTAATAGAACCTGGTGAAAAATATTCTAAGACACATAAGTTTTCTTTACCAAACTTAGTTAATTTAGACATGAACTATTTAGCATCTATGCTACTTAATATACCAATACCTGCTAAGGAAGGTACAGCTGTTTTACCTAAGAGCTTAACATTCTTAGAAATGTATAAGGTATCTAAGATAGAACAACTTAATATATTAAATAGATGGAAAACTAATAATCCAGTTTTAGCACTTAATACACCAATAGGTGTTCATGCAGATGGTGATTTATTTATGCTTAATTTGCATGAAAAAGCACACGGACCTCACGGATTAATCGCAGGATCAACTGGATCAGGTAAGTCTGAGTTTATTATTACGTTTGTTCTTTCTATGGCAATTAACTTTCACCCATACGAAGTACAGTTCGTGTTAATTGATTATAAAGGTGGAGGACTAGCAGGAGCATTTGAAAACAGAGAAACTGGTATATCACTACCTCACTTAGCAGGAACAATAACAAACTTAGATACTGCAGAGATGAATAGAACACTTGTATCTATTAACTCAGAGTTAAAGAGAAGACAAGCTAAGTTTAATGAGGTAAGAGATAAGTTAGGTGAAGGTACAATTGATATATATAAATATCAAAAACTATATAGAGAAGGTTTAATTGATGAACCAATTGCTCACCTATTTATAATATCAGATGAGTTTGCTGAGTTAAAAAGCCAGCAACCAGAGTTTATGCAAGAACTTATTTCAACTGCACGTATAGGTCGTTCTTTAGGAGTACACTTAATACTTGCAACACAAAAACCAAGTGGTGTAGTAAATGATCAGATATGGTCAAACTCTAAATTTAAGATATGTTTAAAGGTTCAAGATAGATCAGATTCTATGGAAATGATTAGAAAACCTGATGCTGCAAGTATTAAAGAAACTGGTAGATTTTATCTTCAAGTTGGTTTTGATGAATACTTTGACATTGGTCAATCTGGATATTCTGGAGCAGAATATATTCCTTCAGATAAAATAATAAAAAAACAAGATGACTCAGTAACATACATAAGCTCTATTGGAAATCCTTTAATGTCTTATGAAGATGATGTAACTGAGGATAATGGTAATAGAGAAAAACTAGGTGACCAATTAACTAACATAGTTAAATATATAGTTGATATATCTAAAAAACAAAAAATAAAAACTTCTAAGTTATGGCTTAGTAGTATACCAGATGTTATACAACTAGGTGGACTTCTTGATAAATATGATTATGAAGCAAAAGAATATGAAATAAAGCCTGCAATAGGTGAATATGATAATCCGGCAGGTCAAACACAAGGACTACTTACTTTTGACTTAACTAACGTAGGACATTTATTAGTTTTAGGTATGGCTGGATCTGGTAAGGAGAACTTACTTACAACATTAATATATAATACATGTGTTAATCATTCACCTGAAGAAGTAAATTTCTACATATTAGATTATGGTGCAGAAACACTTAGAATATTTAATAAATATCCACATGTTGGTGCTGTGTTAACTCAAGATGATCAAGAACAAATGATTAATACACTTGTAATGATAGATGAAGAAGCTGATAAAAGAAAAGCTTTATTCGTAGATTATGGTGGTACATATAAAAATTACATCAAAGAAAGTGGAAATAAACTACCATTAATAGTAGTTGTAATTAACTATTATGAAGTCTTTTTAGAAGGAAATGCACGTTTAGCTGATGCAATGCAATCTTTAATTAGAGAAGGATCTAAATATGGTATTGTATTTATTGTTACAACATCAGTTAATAATTCATTGAACCAAAGAGTACAGCAACTATTCTTAAATAAAGTTACACTTCAACAACCTGATCCTCAGGTTTATAGAAACATTTTAAATACACCAAGAGGACTAGCTCCTAAGAAGTATTTCGGTAGAGGATTAGCGTTAATGGATGGTACTTATTATGAGTTCCAAACAGCATATATATGTGCAAAAGATGAGGTAAATAAACTTATTAGAGAAACTGCGGTAGAATTAAATGATAAGTATAAGTCTAAAGCAAGATCTTCTTTAAAATTACCTGATGAAGTAACTTTAAGTGACATGGAAAATTTAGATGTTACTATTAATAAAGTACCAATTGGAGTAGATAAAGAAACTGTAAGTCCATATTTATATAACTTTGATAAAAATTCAGTTACACCAATTATTTCAAAAAATATATTAAGTAATAAAAAAGAAATTAGTGCAATTATTAAGGAACTTAATAGGATAAATGGTTTAGAATTAAATGTTGTTGATGCTAAAGACGTCTTAGAAAGTAAGATTGATAACATAGACGTTATTAAAGATAACTTTACAGCACAGTTAGCAGATATGATAAATGGTATAAATAAAGAATCTACTGATAATATAACTAGAGTATATGTAATAATAGGATTTAATAGTTATAAAAACCAGATTGATTCAAATTACACAAGTTATTTAAATTCATTAATGGAAAACATATCCAAGTTTAAGAAATCCAAGATTATAATTATTGATGATTATGATGAGTTTAAAAACTTACAAGTAGAAGACTGGTTTAGTTCTGCAATAGATACTAATTATGCTATATGGCTAGGAAAAGGTGTATCAGAACAAAGTTTATTAAACTTTGATAACTTAGAAGATAAACCAGAGGAATTTGATTATGTTTGTTATGTAACATTTGATAAAGATGTTAGCGTATTAAAATGTGTTATTGATAAGGACGTGATATAATGCAGGAAAATAAAATATTAGTTGTACTTAACGTTCCGGAAATTGATGAGGTATTTGATTTATATATACCAGTTAATAGAAAGGTTGGTAATATTATAGAGCTTTTAAAGAAGTTAATTGATGATGTTACTGATAATTCTTATGAAATTACTGACTCTGTTTGCTTATATAGTAAGCAAAATGGTCTTAAGTATGATAATAATTCTTTGGTATATGATACTGATATAAGAAATGGTTCTGGATTAATATTAATGTAAAAGTTTGACTTTTACATTTTTTTTACAAAAAAGTGTAAATATAAGTTGCAATAAAAAATTGTATATGGTATAGTTAAGTTAAGGTATAGTAAGCATTACTAGTAAGGAGTTGAGAATAGTGAATACAAATGTTTCGATTGACATAAATGAAATTAATAAGTTGATTTTAGAAATATCAGACTGTAAAGATAATATAAAGTCTATTTTTAACAAAATTAATGATTTAATGGATGAAACAGAAAATTATTATAGTAGTTATGCTGCTAGTAAATTAAGAAGCAAGTATAGATTATTTAATGATAATTATAAAGTTATACTTTCTAATATTTCTAGCTATGCTAATGATTTTCAATCTCTTAAGAAAAAATATGCATTAGGAATGGATGCTGTATCTGAAAAGTTTTTAGCTGAGGCTAGAAAGATTGATCCTCAGTTTTACAAGGAAGGGAGATAGAATTTATGGATTTTTCAAGTGCTTCACACGGAGCTAGTGCAACAGGAATGGAAACTTATAAACAAGATTTAAGAACTAACGTTTTTGAAAAGTTAAGAAATGCTCTTAATGATATCAATGATATTAAATCAGCTGTTAATCAAGGTTGGGTAGGTACTGCTGCAGATAATTTTATAGCAAACGTAATTACAGGAGCTGAAACTCTTAAAGAAAACGTTACTGTTATTGAAGAAAGCATTAATCAAGAACTTGATGGTGCTATATCTCAAGTATATGACATGGATGAAAATTTAGTAGAATTAGATTAATAGGAAAGGAAATAAGTAAAAAATGGGAACAATACAAAAATTTACAAACACTATATCATCTAATAGTGCCAAAAGTTTGATTGAATCGGGTTTAGAAAAAATGAAATCAGGTTTAAGTACTATTCAAGGTTGGGCTGGTGCAGCTGTTAATACAGCATCAAAAGGTTCAACATTTGTTGGTATGGATTACACAAAAGTTGATACAATAAGAGAAGCTATTAGAACTTATGTAAAAAATATACAAGCGATCGCTGATTATTTAAACACTGATGCAGATCCATCAAAGGCATTAAAAGGAGACGTAGAAAGTGCTGTTAAAACATATTTATCTAATATGAAACAAGAAATGGATGCATTTATTTCTGCATTATTAGCATATAGTGATAAAATGTTTGAATATGCTGAAGCATATAAAGCAAGCGAAAAGAGTCTTACTAGCGACGTTAATGATGCTGCACAAGCAGCTGCTTCAGTTGCTGAACAAACAACATATACAGAACAACATTAATGGTTTTAATTTATGAGTCTTTACGAATTAATAAGATTAAGATCTGAATATGAAACAGTGAGAGATTATTTGAATAAAATGATAAATATTCTTTCTAAAAGTAGTGTCTTAGATAATATATCTAAGGCACAAAATTGTTTAAGCAGCAATTATTTAGTTGATGATAATGCATGCAAATATAATAAAATTGGTAATCGAAAAGAAGAAATAAGAGGTAATATTTCTAAACTTAGAAGTATTTTAAGAGATGTAGAACGTGTAATAAGCGATCTAACTAGAGCAATAGAATCATATGAAGAATAAGTGGGTGTTTATATGGCAAAGTTAAAAGCAAATGCAAATAAGTTAGTTGAGTGTGGCGAGGATATAATTTCTCTTTGTGATAAATATAATGAGCAAATTGAAATATTATTTAACAAGTTAGAAAATGTAACTAACAGATGCTGGACAGGAAGAGCAGCTAACACATATGTGCAAATTGTAAAAAAAGATAAAAGTACTTTTACCAAATTTGGAAATGATTTAAAAGACTATGGAAAATTAGTGAGAAGTACTGGAAATAACGTTAATACAATGATAGGAAAATGGAAAGATAGATAATGTCTAAAATTTATATAAATTCTGATGAATTAAAGTATGGCTGTATAGTACCTTTAAAAGATACTATTGATGATTTAGATAAAGTAATTGATTATTTTGACTATTTTGATATACCAAGTGGTTTTTCAAGGAAAGCAGAATTAAGAAACGTAAAAAGTGATTTAAGAACTATTAAAAACACTCTTAATGATGCAAAAAATTGGATTATTGATAGTAATAATGATTATAATTCATTATTAGAAAAGTTAAATGATAAAAATGCAGGCTTATCAAATTATTCTGTAAGAAATAGGGATAATATAGTGTAAATAAAGAGTAAATTGATTACTCTTTTTTTTATTAATAAAACAAAATGTTATATAATTATATTATACGGAGGTCTGCATGAAACAAAATAATATTAACTTAGTTTATAATGAAGAGTATTTTAAAAATAAGAAAAAAGTAAAATTAAAGAAAATAAAAAAAATAATTATTTCTATTGGTCTTACAGGAAGCATTATAGTAGGAGGATTTGCAGGGTTTGTAGCTAAATCAACTTATGATTATCATCATGCAGATACTAATAGTTCTACTATAGTTTACGTAGATAAAGATGCAAATATAAATAACATTGATTCTGGTTATATAAGTGTTGATACAAGTAACGAAAAAAAATCTAAAGATATATCATTTAATACTAATATTAAGATTACAAACAGTGATTATAATAATGTGTTGGGCGAAATAGAAAACGTTGATTTAAGTTATGATTATTCTAAGTATTATGACTTAGAAAACTCTTTAAGTAAATATAATAGCAAAACAAGTAAAGAAGGGAAAAATAATAATCTAGTAACAAATGGTAAAATTGATTATAACAAACTATATAATTCTGTATTAGAAAATAATAATAAATACTTAAATAGTAATACAAAGGATTATTATACTAAAGAGCTTTCTTCATCAGAAATAAAAAATGTTTGTGATGTAATAATGGAAGTTATAGATACTAACTCCAAAAACTATGATATAAATAATATAAGCTATTTATTTTCTAAATTAGTAATTGTAGAAAAAAGTACTACAACATCTTTTGCATATGTAACAGATCCTTCTAAAAGTAATGATTTTATTTGTTTAGTTATTAACCCTACTTTGATGGATTCATATAGTGATTTAGCTAAAATAAAAGGAGAAGAAGATAACGTAGAGTTTAATAAAAAAGTATTATGGCATGAACTTATGCATTTATTACAAAACTTATCAAATGACTTTAATAAGGAAAATGGATTAGAGTCTGGCCCATTTAAAAAATTTGAAAATGATTCCGATGTTAAGGTTAATTCAACATGGATTAGATGGCTTTTAGAAGGTTCTGCAGAAAGAGAAATGATTGATGATTTATCAACAAAACCATCTAATTATAAAAGAACACTAAGTTATTTAACTACATATGATTTATCAAGAATATTTGATGATGATTATGAGGTAGGTGACTTATCTAAGTCAGTTTATACAAATAATTTAAATGAGATGTTTAATAAGTTAAATATTAAGTCTGATAAAGATAAAATAAACTTCTTAAAAATGGTGTATTCTATAGATATAACTCAGAATAAAAACGAGGATTTTTGGCAGTATTATGAAGAAAAAAACAATGTAAAATTAGAAGATTCTGATAAAAGAGAAATTATAATTGAACTTAGAAAAGAAGCGGTAAAAGATATGTCTTCTACATATTACAAGGGATTATTATCATCGGTAAAAAGTGGTAAGATAAATGATATTAACACGATATTTTACTTCTTAAGATTATGGGAAATAGATTCTTCTAGCCATTTAGAAAGTACAACAAATGAATGTTCTAAAACGGTTATAGACTACGTAAAGTGGCAAAATAACGTTGAAGATTCATTCTTTGAAGCAATTAGTAATAATACAAAATTATCTTATGATGAGGTAAAAAAATTGTATGATGATTATGCTTTAACTTCTGTTAAAAATGGTAAAACAATAAATAATTATGACGAGTCTATCTTTACAAGTGATAAGAACAAATTTATTAATGAAACATATGACGGCTATAGTGTTGCTCATTTTGCAAGAATTAATCAAATATATAACTATTTAAAAAGTAATAGTAAAACAAAATAAGCCATTTATTAGGTGGCTTTTTTTAATATTTTAAATTGACAAATTTTGCTATAACAAGTATACTTGTATATAGAATAAGAAAGTGGGTGTGTGTAAGTGAAATTATTTATTGAAGATAATGATAAATTAAGTAAGTACACTTTGCCCAGTAAAGTAGATGAATCTTTTTTAATTACATATAAACCAGAACATTCTAAAAGAGAGTATTCAATTAATATAGAGTCAAAAGATGATAAGTGGATACTTAAAAGTAATGGTGTTATCAACTTATTAGAAAATGGTATGAAGATAGATGAAGCACCTTTAGAAGAGTATTATTCATACGTTTTACAAATTGCAGGTACAAATGAACAAAGAATACTATATTGTCTTCCTTTTATAGAAGAAAAAAGTATGGATGCTAGTGTATTTGGTGTTAATAATATAACTATTGGTAGTTCAAATACTTGTAATATCTGTTATGATAATCCAAATATAGAAAGTGTTCATGCAACTATTAATAAGAACGAATATGGATATTTGATAACAGCTGGTGAGGAGGGAGTATTTTTAAACTCTAAACCTATTAAAAGTGCATATTTAAAAGTAGGAGATAGTATTTTTATTAGAGGCCTTAAGGTTATATGGATGAATAAGTTTGTTAGAATATGTAATTCTTCAAATTACATTAGTATAAATAACTTAGTACCATATAAAGAGATGGAAGATTATGATAATTCTAATTATGGTAGTAATGATGCTAAAGATACTTACATGGATCTTTATGATTCAAAGTCATACTTTTATCACACGCCTAGAATTCGTAATTACTTAAAAAAAGAAAAGTTAAAGATAGATGAACCTCCTCAAGAGGATAAAATGGATAAGACACCTGCTATTTTAACAATAGGAGCTAGTATTACAATGGTTTCTTCATCATTTATGACTGGTTATACAGTTGTATATGGAATGGCTAGTGGAACAAAGTCTTTTGCAGCTTCTATACCATCTATGATTATGTGTATTTGTATATTAGTAGGTGGTCTTATAATGCCTAGGCTTCTTTCTAGTTATCAAAAGAAACAAAAGATAAAGAAAGAAAACTTAAGACAGAAAAAGTATAGTAATTATCTAGTTATGAAGGGTAATGAACTTAAACAAATACTTACAAGACAAACAATGATTTTAAATAATAATTATCCTAGTGTTCAAGAATGCTATAACATTATAATGAAACGTAGTGAAAGATTATGGGAAAAACAGTTAATTGATGATGATTTTCTAGAGCTTAGTGTTGGTTATGGTATAATAGATGCTAAAATAGAGTTAAATGCCCCAGAAGATAAGTTTATGCTTGAAGAAGATAACTTAAGAGAAACAGTAACTAAACTAGCAAGGGAATCTAAGAAACTTAAGAATGTACCTATTACTTATTCTTTATTAGAAAATAGATTATCATCAATTATTTGTGATATGTCTTATAAAGATGTTTATATTAATAACTTAATTTTACAGCTTATTACATTTCAAAGTGCTATGGATTTAAAGATGGTGTTTTTTATAGAGCACTATAATGAAGATAAGTATGATTATGCAAAGTATTTGCCACATGTGTTAAGCGATGATAAGAAAACTAGGTTTTTTGCAACTAACTTTACAGACATGAAAGAGGTTTGTGAAACGTTAGAATC
>CAVAWS010000004.1:29040-32402 GCA_963592455.1 Paratractidigestivibacter sp.
GAATCTGAGTATAAAGAAAGAATAAAGTTTGTTAATTCTCCTAATAAGGATGCTAATACGGTTATTGATAAAACAAACAAGTACAAAAACTTTGATTCTTATTATCTTATAATTACTGATTGTTATACGAAGATAAAAGATATACCATTTATTAAAAACTTAATAAAGAGTAATGATAATTATGGATATTCATTCTTATTCATTGAGGAAGGGTTAACTGATTTACCACCAGAGTGTGAGACTTTTGTATATGCTAAAAATAGTGGTAGCTACATTGTTAAACCTAAGGATAAGGAAAATGAGTCAATTCCATTTACAATAAAGAGTATGAATATTAACATGAGTCCTTTAGCTTATAAACTCGCTAATATCCCAATAGCGGCAAAAGAAGGTAAAAAAGAGTTACCTAAGAGTTTAACGTTTCTAGATATGTATAATGTATCTAAGATAGAACAACTTAACATACTAAATAAGTGGAATGATAGTAACCCAGTATTATCTTTGAAAACACCAATAGGTGTTCATGCTGATAGAGAATTATTTATGCTTGATTTACATGAAAAAGCACATGGACCTCATGGATTAATCGCAGGATCTACTGGATCAGGTAAATCTGAGTTTATCATCAGTTATATATTATCAATGGCAATTAATTATAATCCGTATGAAGTACAGTTTGTATTAATAGATTATAAAGGTGGAGGTCTTGCAGGAGCATTTGAAAACAGAGAAACTGGTATATCACTACCTCACTTAGCAGGTACAATAACAAACTTAGATACTGCAGAGATGAATAGAACACTTGTATCTATTAACTCAGAGTTAAAGAGAAGACAAGCTAAGTTTAATGAGGTAAGAGATAAGTTAGGTGAAGGTACAATTGATATATATAAATATCAAAAACTATATAGAGAAGGTTTAATTGATGAACCAATTGCTCACCTATTTATAATATCAGATGAGTTTGCTGAGTTAAAAAGCCAGCAACCAGAGTTTATGCAAGAACTTATTTCAACTGCACGTATAGGTCGTTCTTTAGGAGTACACTTAATACTTGCAACACAAAAACCAAGTGGTGTAGTAAATGATCAGATATGGTCAAACTCTAGGTTTAAGGTATGTTTAAAGGTTCAAGATAGATCAGATTCTATGGAAATGTTAAAAAGGCCTGAGGCAGCAAGTATTAAAGAACCTGGTAGATTCTACCTACAAGTTGGTTATGATGAGTATTTTGAATTGGGTCAGTCAGGATATTCTGGAGCTTTATATATACCTAGTGATACAATAATAAAAAAAGTAGATAATAACATTAGTTATGTTAGTAACATAGGGTCAGAGGTAAAGTCTGTTAATGATGATGTTAAAGATAAGAATACTAAGTTAGTAGCTAAAGGTGATCAGTTAACTAACATAGTTAAATATATTATAGGGGTAGCTAAAAAAGAAAAGATAAGAATTAAAAAGTTATGGCTTAATAGTATACCTGAAAACATAACTGTTGATATATTAAAAGAAAAATATGAAACTGAGTATAAAGAATACGAAATAGCACCAGTAATAGGTGAGTACGATAATCCTTCTAAGCAAGAGCAAGGACTATTAAAAGTTAATTTAACTGAGGGTCATACTTTAATATATGGTATGCCAGGATCTGGTAAGGAAAACTTACTTACTACTATGATTGCAGAAACTTGTAGTAATCATAGCTATGAAGAAGTTAATTTCTACATATTAGACTTTGGTGCAGAAACACTTAGAATATTTAGTAAGTATCCTCAAGTAGGTGTTGTAGCAACTACTGATGAGGCTGAAAAGATAACAGATACATTTGTTACCATAGATGAAGAAGCTGGTAGAAGACGTGATTTATTTACAGATTATGCTGGTAGTTATAAAAATTATATAAATGAGAGTGGAGAAAAGTTACCATTAATAGTTATTGTTATAAATGGGTATGAAGTATTTACTGAGAACTTTCCTAGAATATCTGATGCAATATTTCCTCTAATTAGAGAAGGTTTAAAATATGGTATTTCGTTTGTTCTTTCAACTTCTACTAATGGAGCAGTTAGAATGCGTACAGCACAGTTATTTACTAATAAAATGACGTTGCTTCAAAATAATCCAGATGATTATAGATCAGTTATATCATCTCCAAGAGGTTTAGTACCAAAGAAATACTTTGGACGTGGTCTTGTTCAGATGGAAGATGGTGTATTTGAATTCCAAAGTGCTTACTTTGCTGAAAAGAGTAATTTAAATGAGTCATTAAGAGAGTTATCGAAGAGTCTTCAAGAAAAGAGTAAAAGACATGCTAAGAGAATTCTACTTATGCCAGAAGTTGTTTTATCATCTACGTTAAAAGAGGAGATAGATGGATTATCTGGAGTACCAATTGGTGTTGAAAAAGTTAGTAAAGAAACATATTTATATGACTTTGATAAGTATGCTACTACAACTATTTTATCTAACACCTTTGAAGACAAAGTTCCATTTATATATGCATTAGCTAACATGTTAAAGGATATTAAAGATACTAAGGTATCAGTAATTGATTGTAAAAACATATTTAATAAGATTTATGATGATATAACAGTTTATAATAGTGATGTAAATTATGCTTTATCTGAAATGATTAAAGGGGTAAATAAAGAAGCAGAAGGAGTTAAACGTATATTTATTATAATAGGTTTACATGACTTTAAAGAAACAATCTCATATAGTTATATTTCATACTTTGACTCATTAATGGAAAATATTAATAAGTTTAAAAACTCTAAATTATTATTATTTGAAACTACCGAAGACTTTAAGAACTTAGTTTCAGAAGATTGGTATAGCAATATAATAAATAGTGATAATGGTATTTGGTTAGATAAGAATCCTCAAGATCAAATATTTATTAACTTTGACTTATCAGCAGATGATAAAAAAGAAGCATTTAACTTTGTATCATTTGTTAAACAAGATGGTAAATCAAACGTAGTAAAATACATGATAGAAGGTGATGATAATGGATAATTCTAACAAAGTATTAGTTAAAATATTATTACCAGAAATAGATCAAAGCTATGACATGTATTTACCAATAAATAGAAAAGTTGGTAACGTAGTTGAGTTAATTAATAAGTTATTAGATGAGCTAACAAACGGATCATATAAAGGAAGTATACATCAGTGTTTGTATGATGAGTTTACTGGCAATATATATGAAAATAACAAACTAATAATTGATACTAACATAAGAAATGGTTCTCACTTAGTTTTAATATAAAATGCACATTTTATAAAGTGTGCATTTTTTAATGGTTGATTGTCAAATAGTGTGTGTAGACACAAATAAGTGATAATTTATCTTATGA
>CAVAWS010000005.1:0-6715 GCA_963592455.1 Paratractidigestivibacter sp.
ATGGAAAAGAAGTAGGAACTATAAATACCACTTATCCTGGTATTTATACATTAGATTTATCTAATGAGGATATATTATTAAAAAATAGATCTTTTAGAATTAAAATTAAATCGGATAATAGTGAATATTATGCGCAAGATATTTCCGTATTTACTAGTAATAATGATGATGAAATATCTATGAAATTTCAAAGTATAGATAATTATTCAGAAGAAAATTTAAATGGATATTCAGAAAAACACTTAATATTAACTGATGGTACTAGTAGAAATTTAAAATCAAGTGATGAATTAGTATATAAAGTATTGGACAGTGATCAAAATGATGTAACAAGTAATTTTAATTTTTATAGAAAGCATGCCGTAAGCAATTATATATATACTATAATTGGTTTTAATGATATTAAAACAGATACATATAGTGTAAGTGTATCTTATAATAATACAGAATATGCGACTTTTGATATGTATATAGACTTAGAATACATTTCAGTAAAAACAATTACTCTAAATAAAAACGAGTTATCACTAAATGTTGGTAAAACAGAAACCTTGCAAGCAACTATAAAACCTGATAATGCAACAAATAAAGATGTTATATGGACAAGCAGTGACTCTTCTGTTGCTAGTGTTGATGAATCAGGTAAAGTTACAGCACTTAAAGAAGGTGTTGCAACAATAACTGTATCATCTAAAAATGATAAAGATAAAGAAGCTAAATGTTTAGTTCAAGTAACTAGTAATACTCAAGATATTATTTTGGTAAACAAAATAGTATTAAGTGAAAGTGATTTTGAAATATTAAATAATACAAGCAAAAGAATTACAGCAGAAGTATTTCCAACTAATGCTACAAATAAAAATATAAGCTGGTCAAGTAGTAATACTTCTGTTGCTAAAATAAGTTCTGATGGCACTATTACAGCTTTATCTAAAGGAGAAACTACTATAACAGCACAAGCACAAGATAATTCTGATATTAAGACTACTATAAAAGTAACTGTATTTGAGAGTGTTAATACCACATGCAGTATTTCCTTAGAAGATAGAAAAGTAGGAGATGTAAATTGTGATGGAAAGGTAACAAATACCGACGATGCTTTATTATACAATTATATAAGAGCAAGAGTTAAATTTAGTAGTACAGATACACTTGAAATTGCAGATGTTGATGGAAATGGAAGAATAAGTATTTCTGATGTAGCATATTTGCACTTGTTTGATTTAGGAAGAATAAAAAAAATATGTAATTCCAATAATAAATGTTACTCTAAATAAATTTTAATAATATAGGGTCTATCAATGCAATGATAGGCTTCTTTTTTGTAAAGAAATGTAAAAATATATTGAATTTATTGAATAATAATAGTATACTTAGTGTAGATAGAAGATAGATATCTAGAGAGGATTGGTATAGTGAATAACGAAAAGATTACTTCAGGTATAGATGAAGCTGCAATAAATAAGTTAATGACTGAGATAATTGATTATAGTACTAAGATTAAATCTAAGTTTAATCAAATAGAAGATATAGTTAGTGATACTATTAATTATTATGATTGTAGTGTTGCAAGTAAGTATAGATCTAAGTTTAATTTATTTAAAGAAGATTTGGATACTGTTGTTAGTAATATATTAAGTTATAATATCGATTTAACAAATTTAAAGTCTAGGTATAAGAAGAATATTTCTACTCTATCAGAACAAATTAATAAAGATACCAATAAAATTAAGGATAATGGTATTTGGTAATGAAAGGAGAAAGTTATGGATTACGCACAATCTAGTTACGGTGTTAGTAAGGCTGGTGCAGAAAACTATGTTTCTGAACTTAATAATATAGTTACAACTACAGTTGCTAACGCAGTACTTGATACTTCTATGGTTATGGAGACTGTACAAAGAGGATGGCATGGTACTGCAGCTGATCAATTTTTAGCATCTTTAGATAAGAATGCTCAAACATTAAATGAAACATTAAATACACTAACTTCAGTTTTCCAATCAGAAGTTGATAACATCGTACAAGCATTAGCTGATATGGATAATAACTTGTTTACTGATTAATTTATAATAATATAAGGAGGATAATAATATGGCAGGAATTACAGGATTAGGACAAAAAATAGAAACTGCAAAAAGAGTAGGTGCTCAAGCTGGTGATTTTACTCAAACTACATCTAGTATAACTGGTACTTATTCTGGTGCTTCTGGAAGTACTACTATGGTTAATGACTTTATTGGTATGGATTATACTCAAGTTGAAACTATTAGAACTTCTATTAGAGAATATGTTAATACTATTCAATCTGCACTTGATAAGTTAAGAACTGAAACTAATGCAGAACAAGGATTTAAAGGTGAAATTAAGACTGCAATTGAAAACTATGTTTCTGGTGTTGTTGATTGTGCTAATGCATATACTTCACAATTACTAGAATTCAGTGATAAAATGCAAGAAGCTTACAAAGCATTCGTTGCTCATGAATCTGGTATTTCTTCACAAGTTTCTTCTCAAGCATCTCAAGTTTCTTCAAGTTCAACAAGCTATACTGAACAACAATAATTAGATGAATAAAGAAGATTTACAAAATCAAAAAAATTCATATGAAAGATTAAAAGAGGTACTAGAGAATGTGTTAAATACTTTTTCTAGTACCAATTTTAATGATGATATTTTATATGCTAAAAGAGCATTATCTAGTTATTTACTTATAAATGATGAGGATGTTTGTTCTAGTAAGTTATCTTTTATTGAAGAAAATGTTAGTACTGATATAGAAAAGATTAAATCTATTTTAATTATAGTAGATGAAAAATTGGCTAAACTAAATGATAAGTTAGTTGAGGCCGAAATGAACATGGCGGGGTAGATATGGCTATAATAAAAGCAGATGCGGATAAGATGATTTATGCAGGTGAAGAAATTAAAAAATTAACTTCTGAGTATGATGCTTTAATTGATGAACTTTATAATAAACTTTCTACAATTAATAGAGATTGCTGGTTTTCTGAAAATGCAGATTTATATGTTTCTAGATTAAGAAGCGATAAAATGCAAAATAAAATGGTTTCTAATAACTTAAATAGTTATGCTAACTTTTTAAAGAGTTCTGGTAGTCAAATTAATAATATTTTGAAGAAATGGAAGTAGTAGCTAATGTCTAAAATAGATATTAATAATGAAATTTTACAATTAGAAGCAACTGAAAGGTTAGAGTCATCTTTAAGAATTGTTAATAGTTTAATTTCTATGTTAAATGATGTAGTTATACCTGAGTCATTTGAAGAAAGAGATAAAATAGAATTAATAAAAAGTAATTTAAATACTTATAGTAATAATATAAATAGTACTTATAACTTAATAAAAGATATAAATAATGAATTAGATGCTTTATCTACTGGTAGTGATAATTTAGTTAGTAGTTTACCAGAGGCTACTATGAAGAAAAGAAGTAGTATAATATAAAATCAAATTTTTAAATTTGATTTTTTTGTTTTTATTTATTATTTTTTCTTCTTGTGATAAAATATAATTATATGGAGGGTGCAATGAAAGAAAAAAATAAGAAATTAATTTTATATATAGTTTTATGTGTGTTATCTTTGGTGGTTATATTTGTTTGTGTAAGGACTTATGATAACTATTTAGATTCATTAAATAGTAAGTCTTACATAAGTGACTATTTATCTGAGGTTAAGTATGAAGATATAAATAATCATATTGTTGAAATTCCAAATACAATAGTTTATGTTAGTAATAGTAGTAGTAAGGATTGTACTTCATTTGAAAAGATGTTTGCAAAAGTTATAAAAAAATATAACTTAGAAAATAATATAATATATATTAATATAAATAATGCAAAGATTGTTGATCAGTTATATCAAAATTCCCCAGAACTTATTTTTTATGAAAATGGTAATGTTAAGGAAGTAGTTAATTTATCATCTTTGGATAGTGTAGAAAAAATTATTAATATGTTAAAAGAAAGAAGTGTAATAAATGATTAATGTAGTACTTTTTGAACCAGAAATACCAGGTAATACCGGTAATATAATGCGTACCTGTGCCGCTACAAATACAAAACTTCATTTAATAAAACCTCTTGGTTTTTCATTAGACGAAAGTTATATAAAAAGAAGCGGAGCTAATTATATAAAAGATTGTAATTATACTGTTTATGAAAATTTTGAAGACTTTAAGAGTAAAAATAAGGGTACTTATTATTATTTGACTAGATATGGTAAAAAGCCTCATACTTCTTTTGATTATAGTAATAAGAGTGAAAACATATACTTTATATTTGGTAAGGAATCTAGTGGTATTCCTCTTGATATATTAAAGGGAGATTTAGATCATTGCCTTAGAATACCTATGACTAATAAGGTTAGAGCGCTTAACTTATCTAATTGTGCTGCAATACTTGTATATGAAGCTTTAAGACAACAGGATTATAATGATTTACTTAGAACAGAACCTTTTAAAGGAGAAGACTATATAGAAACAGGAATTGATGAGAGTATATAGTTGATGTTTTATTATGAAAGAAAAAGAAGAAAAAATTAATTTATATTGTAAAGATTACATAGAGTGGATGAATGCTAAAGGAAACTTAGGAATGGATATATTTCCTTTTTATAATTTAACTTCCTTTTATAATGTTTGTTTTGCTTTAAATGAGGCATTTAAAAATTATAAGTTTAAAGATGATGTAAATACAAAAGACTTTGTTAAAATGGACTTTTTTAATAAGGTTGATTTGGTAAAAGATTTTTTTAAGAGTATTAACATGGATATAGATGTTGAAAAAAGTCTTCAAGATGGAACTATTAATCCAAGTTTTATAGAGTTTAATTATGAAGACATGGACGCTTACATGAAAAAAGGAAGAACAAATATAGATTCTAATGATAATGGTGATGTTACGTTTCCTAATAGTGGTATGTTATTAGATAGTATTGTGATGGTACATGAACTAGGTCATTATACAAACAGGTTAAATCATACTTCACAATCTGCTATTATGTCTGAAGTGATTGCAATTTATACTGAATTACAATTTTATGATTATTTATCTAATTTAGGTTACGATAAAGAGATACATTTTTTTAAAGATTTTAGGTTAAAAGATACTAAGAAATTAGCCCAAAAATGTTTAAGTTCAATTTCATTATTATTAACATACATGAAATATGGTACTTTAAATGAGGAAAATTATTATAAAATGTTTCCTAATAATAACTACTTAGATTCTTTAAATAAGATAACTGATAAACATGATTTTTATAGTATTTCTATGAATATGAATTATACAGTTGGATTTTTAATGGCAACGTATTTATATGGGAAGACAAAAGAAGACTTTTCATTTACAGAAAACATAAATGTTTTTAATAAACACTTAAATGAACACGGCTTTTATGAAAACCTAAACATGCTTGGAGTACCAAATTTTGATAAAGAAAGTATGGATAATATTTCAAAGTATGTAATTGGATATTTAAATCAAGATGATATGATAAAAGCAAAAGTTAGATAAAATTTATTAATCAAAAAAAGAGTACCTTTATTATTCGGCACTCTTTTTTAGTTATTTACTTCTAATTTTATAGAGTTAATATTGTCATTCATAATACTAACATAGTCTTTTTTATTTTTTCTATTATCAGCACTTAACGTTGATAATGAGTTAAGCCTTAATATTTGAACGTTGTATTCTTCTTTTAATTTCTTTATTGTATCAGTTTCTTTTTCATCATCAATCATGAATATGTAGCTTACAGTTTTATTTCTCACTTCTTTTCTTATGTTTTCTAAATCATTATTAGTTAGGTTTTCCTTATCTAGAGTATATACTTTAAAACCATATTTTTCTAAAAATTTAAATGTTGTATTTGACGTTACTATAGTAGTATTAACAGCATTCTTAGCAGTTTCTTTTAAATCAGCATCAAGACTCGATATTTCAAGCTTTAAGTTTTCATAATTTTTATCTATTTCATCACTTATATCGATTTTTGTATTAACATATTCTTCAAGTCCATTTTTTATATTAGATGCCATCATTAAATAGTTAGATGGGTTAAGCCATAATTCAGATGCATTATAATTAACAGTCATACCAAGTGATGCATCTATTATTTTTAAATCCTTATTTTTGTTTAACATTGATACTGCATAATCTTTTTCCTTAGATATTGAACTATTATATATGAAAAGTTCAGATGTACTATAATCACTTATTTGTTTGTTGCTTAATTTATAATCATTATAATTAGTTCCATCTGGATATATACTATATATAGTCATTTCCTTTCCGTATAAAGAATTAAGCAAGTATTCTACTGGATACACACTTACGTATGCTGTAGATAACGTCTTTTCATTTTTTATTCCAAAACACCCTGATAGGCTAAATAATGCTACTAAAACTAAGCAAAGCCTTAATAATTTTTTCTTCATTTTTTATTCTCCTTTTTTGGTACTGGGTCATATCCTCCAGCACTAAATGGATTACATCTTAATATTCTTTTTGTCCCAAGACATAGTCCTTTTAAGACTCCAAATCTTTCAATCGCAGTTTTCATATAAGTAGAACACGTAGGTGTAAACTTACAATACGAATGAGAAGAAAAAGGTGCTTTTTGATATAAGTTTATAATCCATATTATTATTTTTTTTATCATGTATTTATTTTATCATTTTTATATTAATT
>CAVAWS010000005.1:6725-14076 GCA_963592455.1 Paratractidigestivibacter sp.
TTTTAATAGTGTTATTTATAAAAAATACAAATGTTTTTGCTTTACGTAAAGCTATGCTTTAATTATTAAAATTATAGTTATTATATTGATAAGATAATTCGTTTATGGTATCATAGTGGTAGCCAGTGGATTAAAGTGGTAGATTGTGGGGGATAGATATGTTTATGGGAGAGTATCATCACAATGTTGATGATAAATCAAGAATAGTATTACCTTCAAAATTTCGTGATGAACTAGGAGATTTGTTTGTCATCACAAGAGGTTTAGATGGTTGTATATTTATCTATTCAAAAGAAGAATGGCAAAGACTAGTTACAAAGTTAAAAGGTTTATCTTTTACTAAGAAAGATGCTAGAGCATTTACTAGGTTCTTCTTATCAGGAGCAACTGAACTTTCATTCGATAAACAAGGAAGAATAGCTATTCCAGGACCGCTTTATAATTATGCATCCTTAAGTAAGGAATGCGTATTAATTGGTGTTAATGACCGAATTGAAATATGGGCAAAAGACAAATTTGATGATTATTTTAGTACAAACGAAGATAATATATCAGATATTTCTGAAGCTTTATTTGATAACGTGGAGGTTTAGATGAAACATATAAGCGTTTTATTAAATGAAACTATTGATTCTTTGAACATAAAAGAAGACGGAATATACGTTGATTGCACATTAGGTTATGCAGGTCATTCGAGCGCAATCTTAAAAAGATTAAAAAAGGGAATGTTATATGCATTTGATCAAGATCAAGATGCAAGATTAGCTAGTGAAAACACTTTAAGGAAAATTGGTGATAATTTTGAGATTATACCTACTAACTTTGTTAATTTAAAAGAAGAATTACAAAAAAGAGGTGTAACAAAAGTAGACGGAATAATGTTTGACTTAGGAGTTTCATCACCACAATTAGATGATCCTTATAGGGGGTTTAGTTTTCACAATGATGCTAAACTAGATATGAGAATGGATAAAAGTAATTCATTTAGTGCATATGATGTTGTCAATTATTATGATGAAGAAAAGTTAAGAGATGTAATAAAATGTTTTGGTGAAGAAAAATATGCTAAAAGTATTGCTAAGAAAATAGTAGAAAGTAGATCAAATAAAAAAATAGAGACAACTTTTGAGTTAGTTGATATTATTAGTAATAGTGTTCCAAGTAAATATAAAAGGTTAACTCATCCTGCAAGACGTACATTTCAGGCTATTAGAATAGAAGTTAATAAGGAACTAGATATACTTCCAAAGGCAATAAATGATGCGATTGATATGCTAGAATTTAATGGAGTTATATCAGTAATTACATTTCATTCACTAGAAGATAAGATTTGTAAAGATATATTTAAAAAAAGATCAGAAGTAGATGATATATATAGAGGAATGCCTAACATTCCAGAAGAGTATAAACCAGAGCTTAAGGTGTTAAAAAAAGTTAAACCATCAAAATCTGAGATAGAAGAAAATAAACGAAGTAGAAGTGCAACACTAAGAAGTGCAATAAAGATAAGGAAGGGATAAAAATGGCAAAAAAGACTAGAAAAAGAAAAACTAAGTTTGAGAAAATAATGCTTACTTTAACTTTTACAACAGCTATATTTGTGTTTGTTTCAGTACTATTTTTTAAGGCACAACTATCTTCTGTTAACATAGAAGTAGAAAAACTAAAGAAAGATGTTTCAAAACAAGAAAAGGTAAACGAAAGTTTAACCATGAAAGTAAATGAATTAGTTTCTTTAGAGAACATGCAATCAGTTGCACAAGAAGAAGGATTAGAGTATAATAACAATAACGTTGTCGTAATACAAAAATAAAGGTGATGAAGTTATGAAAAGAGAAATGCTAAATAGAAATAAGAATAATGTTTTTAAGATTTTTATTATAGCATTTTTTATTTTGGTTATAATTATTGTATTAAGACTAGGATATCTTTGCTTAGCGGGCAAGATAGATGGCATTAATTTAAAAGAGTTTGCGAATGAAAGAAACACTACTAAAGAAACTTTGTATGCACTAAGAGGAAATATATATGATACTAATGGGGATGTTTTATCACAAACAATAAATTCATATACATTAATTGCATACTTAGATAAATCAAGAAGTGAAGGCTCAAAAACACCACTACATGTTGTTAATAAAGAAGAAACAGCTAAAAAATTAGCCACTGTTATAGATATGAGTGAAGAAAAAATACTTAAGATTTTAAATAAAGATGCTTAC
The DNA here is from genome assembly GCA_963592455.1 of Paratractidigestivibacter sp. GTDB lineage: Bacteria > Bacillota_I > Bacilli_A > RF39 > UBA660 > Aphodocola. Next base: position 8,948 of record CAVAWS010000005.1, read on the forward strand.
CAAGTAGAATTTGGTAATGCCGGTAAAGGGCTTACTGAACTTCAAAAAGAGCAAATAGAAGATTTAGGATTATCTGGATTAGATTTTGTAACTACACATAAAAGGTATTATCCTAATAATTCATTTTTATCGTATGTTATAGGTTATACTAAAACAGATGAAGATGGTAATATGAAAGGTGAGCTAGGTATTGAAAAAGAGTATAATGATATAATGACTGGTACTAATGGTTATGTTGAGTATCAAAGAGATTTAAATGGGTATAAGTTTCCTAATTCTAATGAAATAAGAAAAGAAAAAGTAGATGGTAATGATGTTTATTTAACAATTAATTCAAATGTTCAATTATCTATAGAATCAATATTATCTAAAGCGGAAGAAGAAAGTAATGCAGATTGGATAGTTGCCGTTGTAGCAGATGCTAAAACAGGCAAGATACTAGGTTCTGGTACATCTCCTACGTTTAATCCGAATACTAGAAACTTAACTAGTTATTTAAATCCACTTATTTCTTATACATATGAACCAGGATCTGTTATGAAAACATATTCTTATATGGCTGCTTTTGAAAACAATCCTGATTTTAATGAAAAAGAAGAAACTTGTGTAACGGGTCCTTATGAAATAGGAGATGACACAATAAGAGACTGGAATAAAACTGGTTGGGGAACAATAACTTATCATAATGGTTATACTTTATCATCTAATACTTGTGTAGCTAACTTAATTAAAAATTATTTATCAAGAGAAAAGCTTATGGAGTATTATAAAAAGCTAGGATTTGGTTCTAAAACTGGTATAGACTTACCAGATGAATACGCTGGTAAACTAAAGTTTAAATACGATGTAGAAGTAGCTAATGCCGGATTTGGTCAAGGTATTACAACAACTGCTATTCAGCAGGTTAAAGCATTAACTGCAATTGCTAATAATGGTGTTTTACTAAATCCATACATAGTAGAAAAAACTGTTAACCATGATACAAAAGAAGTAACTTACAAGGCAACTCCTAAAGAAGGGGAAAGAGTAGCTTCTCAAAAGACGGTAGATAAAATAAAAGATATGATGTGGACCGTTGTAAATGGTGATTCATCAGTTGCAACAGGTACAATATACAAATTAGATGGATATGATTTAATAGGTAAAACAGGAACTGCTCAAATTGCAAACCCAAAAACTGGTAAGTATTATACTGGAAAAACAGATTATATAACGTCATTTGCAGGTATGTATCCAAAAGATAATCCAGAAGTTATTATATATGTTGCATTTCAAAGAAGTAAAAACTCATCAACATTATCAAATACGGTAAAGGAAATAGTCAAGGATACCGCTAAATACTTAGGTATTTTTGAAGATGATCCGGAGATAAATAAGGAAGTTACTACGTATAAACTTAAAAATTATAAAGGAAATCAAACTGAAGATGTTACAAAAGAATTACAGGAAAAAGGAATTACTTATGTTACATTTGGTGGAGGAACAAAAATAGTAGATCAGTATCCAAAAAAGAATACTAAGATAAATACAAAGCAAAAGGTTTATTTATTTACAAATGATTCTTCTACTACAATGCCAGATATGACAGGATATTCTATAAAAGAAGCTAACATAGTTTTAAATAAGCTTGGTATAAAACATAAGATATATGCAGAAAGTAAAGTACAAAGTCAAAGTATTAGTCCTGGAACTGTTATAACTAGCGACATGGAAGTAGAGCTAAATTAAAAAGGGTGAATTATCACTCTTTTTATTATGTTATCTTAAACAAACGTAAAAAAAATATAAATAAAACGTAAAAAAATGATATAATATGTAGTAATTTGAAAAAACGGGTGATAATTATGTTTTTAAAAAAGTATGTAAATGATTTATATTATGAAGAAATATTAGAAAATTATAAGGAAGAGTACTTAAAAATATTAGAAGAAGAAAACTTTGAATTGATATATAAGCTATTTATAGATAATGGATTTTACTATGTAAAAGATATAATATTAAAGTATTTAGAAATATTTACAATAAAGTATGATGAAGTAGTAGAAAAATTAGGAAATCTAAAGAAAAGTTTAGGAATGAATTATGCATCAATTATAGGTAATGATTTAAGATACTTAGATTACATTTTAAAATAGATAGGAGCTATAACTTATGATGGAACAAGAAATAATGGAACAAATAAAAAAAGACGGTATATTACATAAACATAATTATGACCCTTATATAAACTTAGAAAAGTATTATAATTTATATGATAAATTTTGCATAGTTCATGCAACAGGAACAGGTAAAAGTTATTTATCAATCCAGCTTATGTATGATATATTAAGAAAAAAAGGAATAGATGCAGAGTTTTTATATACAGTGCCAGCAAATAGTATAAAAAAACAAATAGTAGATGAAATAAATCAGTTACCACTACCAAAAGAAGAAAGAGAAAAAATAAAAAGAAGTATAGAATTTATAACATATCAAGCACTATCAAGTAAAAATGAAGAAGAACTTAAAAACTACGATTTATGTATAGTAGATGAATTCCAACATTTAGGAGCATATAAGTGGTCAAGAAACATAAAAAAGATTGAAGAAAAAGGAATAAAAATACTTGGATTATCAGCAACACCAATAAGAGAAGAATATACATCTACTCCAGAAAACGTGGCAGAAACATTTTTCGATGGAAATGTAGCAAGTTATTATGACATAGTAGATGCATGGATAGATAAAGTATTACCAGTACCAATATATAAGGCATCAAAAATAGAGTTATTAGAAAGATGTGAAAGTCTAAAAAATAAAGTTGATAGTAGTAACGTATCAGAAGAAGAAAGAGAAAAAGTTTATAGAGCATATAACAAGATAAAAACAGAAATAAAAGAAGAACATAAGATGCCAGAAGATATAATAAGAAATAACATAAAAAGGGACGGAAAATATATATACTTTTGTTCGACAATACAAGATCTAAAGGAATCTAAAGAAAGCTTTTTAAATAGCCTAACAGAAGATGAAAGAGAAAATGTAGAAATATATGAAATATATAGTGGATATAAAGAAAAAGAAAATAATGAAGCACATTATAACTTTGTTAATAATAAAACAAAAAGCAAAGAAGATGCAAATAAAAAATTAAGAGTAATGTTTTCAATAGATATGTATACAGAAGGAGTACATATAAAAGATGTAGACGGAGTAATAATGGGAAGAGGTACGAAGTCATACAGAGTATTTAATCAACAAATAGGAAGAGCACTAGGTGTAAAAACAGATAAAACGAAAAGACCATTAATAATAGATTTAGCAGGAAATATATACGCAATGAGAAATCTTTTAAGGGAATTAGACGAAATAATAGAAGAAAGAAAAAGAAAAGGAAAATTAAAAGAGGAAGACTTAGACATAAACTTAAAATATATATTAACGGAAGAAGAAATAGAAGTATTAGACTCATTTGAAAAAATGAGTGAATATATACGTAGTATATTAGATATAGATATGCCTATAAAGTTAGAAGAATTCATAGAAAAAGTAGATGAAGAAGGATTTATCGCACCAATGAGGGGAGAAAAAATCCAAAGTACAAATCATATAAATAATGTAGGAATATTTTGGAACAACTATAGAGAAAAAATATATGAATATATAATTCAAAATGAAGAGATAAGGAAAAATTATCCTACGGGATGCAAAATAATATTAGAAAAGTATAAAGGATGTCAAGAAAATAAGAACCTAGGAGAAGAAGGAAAAATACTAGAGTTTATAGAAAAAGTAAATGAAGAAGGATTTATCGCACCATCGGTTGGAGAAAAAGTTCAAAGTACAAATCATATAAATAATGTAGGAACTTTTTGGAATTATAGTAAAGTAAAAATATACGAACATATAAATCAAAATGAAGAAGCAAGAAAAAAGTATCCCATGGGATGCAAAATAATAGTGGAAAAATATAAAGAATATCATGAAAATAAGAACTTAGGAGAAGAAGGAAAAATACTAGAGTTTATAGAAAAAGTAGATAAAGAAGGATTTATCGCACCACAGAACGGTGATAAAATTCAAAGTACAAATCATATAAATAGTGTAGGAATGTTTTGGAATAAGAACTCTACTAAAGAAAAAATATATGAATATATAAATCAAAATGAAGAAGTAAGAAAAAATTATCCAACAGGATGCAAAATAATATTAGAAAGATATAAAGCGTATTTAATTAAGCTTCTTGTAAAAATAGATAAGTGGGATAATAAAAAGAAAACTGATAATATTAAATATATATGTGATATAAATAATATAGATTATGATAAAAATGTATCTACATTAAAGCATGTTACATATAAAGAGTTTGTTTCAAAGATAGAGTATTTAAAAGCATGTGATCAAGCATTAGTAGATGATAATGCTATTTTACATAATATATTTAATGTTAGTAGTGATGTGTTAGCTAGTAAATATAATATAACAATGGAAAAATTAATAGAGGATTACTTTGTTATTCCTGCTAAAACTTTATAATTATAAAATAAGTAATAGTATGTTATTGTACTGTTACTTTTTATTTACTTGTAGTATAATTAGTTAATAAAAAGGAGAATTTGTTTATGAAAAAGGTTGAATTATTAGCACCTGCTGGTAATTTTGAATGTTTAAAAGCAGCTATAAAAGCAGGATGTGATGCTGTTTATTTATCTGGTAAATTATATGGTGCAAGAAGTTTTGCAGGTAATTTTACTAACGAAGAAATAAAAGAAGCTGTTAAATATGCACATTTATACGGAGTAAAAGTATATGTTACTATTAATACTATTATATATGATAGAGAAATTGATGGTTTGTTAGACTTTGTTAGATTTATTCATAAAAATAATGTAGATGCAGTACTAGTACAAGATTACGGAGTATTTGACCTTTTAAGAAAAAAGTTTCCTAACTTAGAAATTCATGCATCAACTCAAATGCATATACATAATTATGATTCAGCTTTAGTTGCTAAAAAACTTGGATTTAAAAGAATAGTAATTTCAAGAGAAACAAGTATTGATGAAATTAAAAAAATAAAAGAAAACATTCCTTTAGAAGTTGAAACTTTTATACATGGAGCTTTATGCCTAGGATATTCAGGTCAATGT
>CAVAWS010000005.1:14086-17515 GCA_963592455.1 Paratractidigestivibacter sp.
TTTAATGAGTACTTTAATTGGAAATAGAAGTGGTAATAGGGGTACTTGTGCTCAAATATGTAGAAAAAAGTATAATTTATATGATGATAAGAATAATAAGTTAAATTGTAATAGTTACTTGTTAAGTACAAAGGAATTATGTACTTTAAACTACATTGATAAGTTAATAGATATAGGTGTAGATAGTTTAAAAATAGAAGGCAGAATGAAAAAGAAAGAGTATGTTTACATGGTTGTTAAAACATATAGAAAGGTAGTAGATAACTACTATAAATATGGCACTTTAAAGATAGATAAAGAAGATATTTATAACCTAAAACTATTATTTAATAGAGAGTTTACTAAGGGTTTTATGTTTAAAGAAGATAACAATAATTTTACGTATGATTATAGGGGTAATCACATTGGAGTAAAATTAGGAGAAGTAGTAAAAAAAGTAAATGATAATTTAAGTATTAAACTTAGTCATGAATTAAATTTAAATGATGGAATTAGAGTGCTAGATGAAAAAGAAGATAAGGGAATTATAGTAACTAGTATGTTTATTAATAATAAAAGAGTATCTTCTGCTAAAAAAGGTGATGTTGTAACAATAAAATTTTCAAAGTATGCTAAAAAAGGATCACAAGTACTTTTAACTTCGTCTAAGAAACAGTTAGATAGTATTAATTATGAATTAAAAAGTGTTAAAAGGAAAGTACCTATAAATATTAATTGTACAATTACTGATAAAAGTATCTTGCTATGTGCATATGATGGTATAAATAGTGTTCAAAAAGAAGCTTTTATAGTAAAAAAAGCAATTAATAGACCACTTGATAAAGAAGAGGTAAAAAAACAACTTATAAAAACAGGTGATACAGTATATGAGGTAAATAATATTAATATAAGTATATCTGATAATTTATTTATTAACATAAAAGATTTAAATGAATTAAGACGTGATGTTTTAAACTTATTAGATGAAAAAAGAATGTATGATATACCTTTTGTAGAAAAAGAGTACAAGGTTTGCTTAAAAGATTATAAAAAGGAAATGTTATATGAAAATAAAAATAGTATACCTAGAATTAGTAGAGCTTCAAATAATTATCCTAAGTTAGATGAAAAGGTATTAATTACTGAGCTTGGTGCTTTAAATCATTATAAAAATTATGACATAGATTATACTTTTAACGTTGTTAATAAATATGCTCTTGCCTTTTTTAATGAACTTGGTGCAGATAATATTACGTTATCTTGTGAGCTTACCTTAAAACAAATAAAAGACTTAATAGATGACTATCATGAGACATTTAAAAAGCATCCAAATACATCAGTTATAATTAATTCATATATTGAGGCAATGATTAGTAAATATAGTTTAAATACCAAGTATAATAAAGACGAATTATACTTAGAAGATGAATATAAAAACAGGTATAAAATAAAGAGCAACAAAGATTATATGACTATATATCATTATGATAAAATAAATAATTATTCTAAAGATGAAATATATAATTTAGGGGTAAATAAAGTAAGAGAAAATATATAAGGGCATTTAGCTAAAAAAACTAAAGTGCCTTTTTTACGTTTAAGTATTATATCCGTTGTATTTTTGATGTATTTATAGTACAATTATAGAAGAGTATTATAGGAAAGTAGGGATAATATGGATAAAATAGAATATTTAAAATCAAATGGAGTAGATGCTGATACAGCAATATCAAATATGTTTGATGTAGAAACTTATAATGAGATGCTAAATGATTACTTTGAAGCACTACCTAATGATTTTAACAACTTAGTTAATTATAAAAATAATAATAATATGGCAAATTATGCAATACAAGTTCATGCTATGAAAAGCAATGCAAGAAGCTTTGGTTTTATGAAACTAGGAGATATTGCATATGATCATGAAATGAAGAGTAAGGCAAATGATACGTTATACGTAAATGAACATTTTAGTGAGTTAGAAAACGAGGTTAGAAACGTAATTAACATAATAACAAATTATATGGCAATGTAATTTGTAAAAAAATAAAAAGGGAGTGATAAGTATGGATAATAATTTAATTAATAGTATTAGCATATTAGCATTATCTACTGTTAATAAGATACTTGTTTTTGATCCAATTAGTGATAAATTAGAAAGTTTTAGCTACAAAAATAATGAGTTATCACTTGAAAAAGAGGAGTCATTAACTGAGTATTTAAATAATTTGTCAAACGTAATAAAAAAAGAGTATTTAACAGATTATATGAATTCTATTTCAGTATCTAAACTAGAAGCTAAAAAAAATGATGGTAGTATAATAACTACGTTTAATTATAAAACTTTAAATAATAATGATGTGACTAATACCAGTATGGTATTTAATTATAAAGGTAATAAATGTGTACTTACTTTATCCATGGAAAATGCTATAAAAGGTGCTAAGGAAGATAATTTAAAATATAATACTTTAACACTATCAGTTGCTGATTCTATGCTTAAGATACATAACTTATTTAACTTAAATGAGAAAGCTTTATCAAGTACTAAAAATGTTCAAGAATACATAGATGCAGTTTTTAGCTCTTTAACAAAGGATTATCCTGAGTTAAAAAAATCATTTAATAACTTAGCAGCTAACGTAAGTGGTAGAAGCTTAGATACTATATTAATAGTTGATGATGATGCCTTAACAAGAAACATGATAAAGAAGATATTTGGTCAAGATGAATACAAAATAGTAATGGCTGCAAACGGTAAAGAGGCAATTGATTACGTAGAAGAAAACAGCACAAAAGGTATAGAGCAAACGTCTGATCACATTGTTGGTATATTCCTTGATTTAACAATGCCTGTTTTAGATGGTTTTGCTGTTTTAGATTACTTAAGTGAGAAGAATTACTTAAATAGAATACCAGTAATTATAATATCTGGTGATTATGAAAAAGAAACTAAACTTAGAGTTTATAACTATAGCATAGCAGATATGCTTGAAAAACCTTTTGACTTTGACGTTGTAAAACATAGGATAGGTAACTTTATAAACCTATATAAGTCTAGTAATTCATTAAATGATTTAATTAATAACCAGACTGAGAGTTTAAAAGATATTATAGATGCATATATAAAAGCATATTATTATGATTATAAAAAGGATACAGATAATATATCTAAGTACATAAGTATTTTAGCAAAAGAAGTAATGAATGATTATCCAGAATATAATTTAACAGATTCTAAGATAGAAAAAATAAGTAGCGCTTCAATGTATTATGATATAGGGTTTTATTCAATACCTAGAATAGTACTTATGAAAAATGGAAACTATAGTGAAGAAGATATTAAATACATTAAAAATTATCCTTTGTTTGGATCTAGGGTAGTTAATTACATACTTAGTTTAACAAGTGATGAAGAATATAAAAGATATGCAGAAAACATATGTAAAT
>CAVAWS010000005.1:17609-20444 GCA_963592455.1 Paratractidigestivibacter sp.
AAGCTCAAATAGCAGCTATTGTAATTGCATATAATAACCTAAAGAAAAATAATTCAAATGCTAAAGATACAATATTAAAAAAATCAGGAACTATGTTTAATCCTAAATTAGTAGTTAGTTTCATGAAAATAGTTGATAAGCTTAATAAATAAGAGGTTTGATTATTATGAATAACATTATATTTAATAGTATGGCATTTTCTATATGTGCACTTATTTTCCTAGTATTAATCTTAATAACTTATATAAGTAAGAAAAAGTTTAAGAAAACAGAAAACCATGTATATGCATTTATGCTTTGGTTAACTGTGCTTCTTCTTATTATTGAAATAAGTGCTGTTTTTACAATGAGTATTAGGAATAAAATACCAATTATAAATGAAATACTATGCAGAGGTTATATACTATTTTCTATAATTTGGGTAATATCATTTACGTTTTATGTTTTATCTTTATCTGATAAAAGAGCGGAAACTTTAAAAAGAAAATCTACTATTATAACTATTATTATATCTATTATATTAACAATTATTTTGTTTGTTGCTTCTTGTTTCCTTGATATAACATACATAGGCGGTAATGGGGATTTATATGTTATTGGAGGACCAACTGTATATACAATTTATGTAGCGGGATTCATTCTTACATTTGTATTGTTAATTAAATTAATAAAAAATAATATTAATATACCAAAAAGTCAAAGATTTCCGATATACTTTGTTATAGTTTTTTTTGCTGTTATAACACTAGCACAAATTATATCTGGATATGACTTTAATGACTTAACTTACTTCTTTGCATTTTCTATTTCAACTTTATATTTTACAATAGAAAGTCAGGATAATAAGCTAAAGGGAGACTTAGAAATAGCAAAAGATGAAGCTGAAATGGCAGATAAAGCTAAAACAGAGTTTTTATCTAATATGTCACACGAGATAAGAACACCACTAAATACTATTTTAGGTTTTAGTAATTCTCTTCTTAGCGAAAAAAAATTAACTGAAGATATGGTTAAAAAAGATACCAAAAACATTCATGATGCAAGTGTTATATTGCTTAGTTTAATTAATAATATACTTGATATATCTAGAATAGAATCTGGTAAAGAAACTGTAGATGAAAAAGATTATAGACTAGATAATATATTATTTGATATAAATAGTTTTGTTTATTCTAAAACTTCAAAGGAAGTTGAATTTAGTGTTAATGTAAATGAAGATATCCCTAGCAAATATTATGGTGATCCTGTTAAATTATATAAAATAATTACACTTATAATAACTAACTCAATTAAATATACAAAGTATGGACAAATTAAGTTAGATATAAATGGAGCTGTAAAAGAAAACAATTATTTTGAATTTAACATAGTAGTATCAAATACTGGTCATGCTATGAAAATAGATGATTTTGAAAAGGATTTTAATGATTTTGTAAAACTAGGTAATAGCAAACAAAATAACATAGATAGTACTACTTTAGGTCTTATAGTAGCTAAAAGATTAATTGATATGCTAGGTGGTACTATTAAGTTTATAAATGAAACTGGTAAGGGTACTAAATATATAGTAACGTTAGATCAAAAGATAGTAGATAATCAAAAGATAGGAAATATTTATGAAGCTAGTAAAGAGGCTAAAGACGTCTTAAAAAGTATAGATTGTAGTGGTAAAGTAGCGCTTATAGTTGATGATAATATATTAAATATTAAGCTTGCAACAAGACTTCTTGGCACATATAAATTCAAGGTAGAATCATGTTTAAATGGTAAAGATTGTTTAGAAAAAGTAAAAGAAAAAAAGTATGATGTTATCTTCTTAGATCATATGATGCCTGAAATGGATGGTATTACTACTTTGAAATTATTAAAACAATCTGGATATAATATCCCACCCGTTATAGCACTAACCGCCAATTCATATTCTGGAATTAGGGATAAATATATAAAAGATGGATTTTATGATTTTTTAGCAAAACCAATAGTAGTTAAAGACTTGAATAAATTAATATATAATTTATTTGGAAATAAAGAGTAGGAGGTAATATATGTTATCAGGATTATTATTATCAATAGGTAGTTTATTTTTCTCTATATTGCTCCTAGTTGTTTACTACTCGAAACATAGATTTTTATCAATTAGAAACAAAGTATATCGTTATCTTTTAATAGTTGCAATAATTCATACTATTTCTGAATTTATTACAGTATTTTTTGCATTTTTCTTTCAAGATTTATTTATAAATCTCATAGCAAATAGAGTACAGTGGTTATCTGGTATAGTTTGGGTAGCACTTTTATACTATTACGGTATAACATTTATGTGTAATATAAAAGCTAAAAATCTAATAGAATTATTTAAATATAATAAGTCTACTAAATTACTCACTTGTTTATTTATAGTTGAAATATTTATATACTTTTTTGTACCATTTACTAATGTTAGTTTAGATAAGGTATCATACGTTCCAGGAGCAGCATCATATTACGTTTTATTTGTATTTGCAATGACAATATCTTCTATACTTATATTTACTATTAAATATGGTAAGAATGCTGAAACAAGAAATAAATTATCTGCAATATTTATGTTAATAGAAACTTGTATAGTATTTGTTCTACAAATGAAGTTTCAATATATTGGATTATATTCTATAGGTATGATATTTCAAGATTATTTTTTATACTTTGTAGTAGAAAATCCAGATTTAAAAATAATAAAAGAATTAGAAGAATTAAAGGATGAAATAGATAAATCAAATAGAGCAAAATCAGAGTTTTTATTTAATATGTCACATGAGATAAGAACACCTATGAATGCAATAGTAGGTTTTAGTG
>CAVAWS010000006.1:0-13880 GCA_963592455.1 Paratractidigestivibacter sp.
CCTATGAATGCAATAGTAGGTTTTAGTGAAACGCTTTTAAACGATCCAAATTATAATGAAAAAAGAGCAAGAACAGATATTAAACACATTGCATCAGCTGGTAATAACTTGCTTGATATAGTAAATAACATACTTGATATATCTAAGATAGAATCAGGACGTGATACAATAGAAGAAAAAGAATATTCTATTGGTAATATAATAATGGAATTATCTAGTATAATTGATGCAAGACTTGCTAATAAACCAGTAAAACTTATTATTGATGTTGATCCAGATATCCCATCTAGATTATATGGTGATTCAACTAAGGTATTTCAAATACTTCTTAATATATTAACAAACTCAGTTAAATATACAGAAGTAGGTAAAGTTAAGCTTACAGTAACAAAAAGTTTGACAAAGACTGGATACGTTGATTTACACTTTAAAATAACAGATACTGGTTATGGAATAAAAAGAGAAGATTATGACAAAATGTTCTTAAAGTTTAGTAGATTAGATAGTGCTAAGTCAAATGAAATAGAAGGTACTGGACTTGGTCTTGTAATAACTAAGAAGTATGTAGAACTATTAGGAGGTACTATATCTTTTGAAAGTGAGTATGAAGTGGGTACTACATTCTATGTAAATATATCACAAAAAATAGTTAACTACTCTAAACTAGGTAAGGTAACTGAACCAGTTAGCACTGAAAATAATAGTGAGTTTGCAAATTATTCTAATTATAAAGTATTAGTTGTAGATGATAATAAACTAAACTTAAAGGTAGCAACTAGAATACTTGAAAAATATGGAATAAAGGTTGATACATTATCATCTGGTAAAGAATGCGTGTATAAAATAAAAGAAGGTGCTAAGTATGATATGATATTCTTAGATCATATGATGCCCGAAATGGATGGTATAGAAACTCTTCATATATTAAGAAAAATAGATGGTTATGTTATTCCACCAATTATTGCCTTAACCGCTAATGCTATAACTGGTATGAAGGAAATGTACTTAGAAGAAGGCTTTGATGAGTATTTATCAAAACCAATAAATATAAATGACTTAAATAAAATACTTGTTAAATATTTTAAAAAATAATGTTATAATGAAAATGGTGATGAAAATGAAAAAAATATTAGTGTTATTATCCTTTGTTTTACTTTCTTTTATGTTGGCTGGTTGTTCTAATAAAAGTGGAATAACAAAGGAAGATTTTAAGAAGAAAATGGTTAAGGAAAACTTTTATGTTAATAAAAGTACAAGTCCAAGTGGTGATACTATAAAGACTATATTATTTGCAAATAATAAAAAATTTCAAATAGAGTTTTATGAATTTAAAACAGAAAAATATGCAAAAGAAGCATATAATTCAAATAAAAAAATGTTTAAAAATTATAAGAAGAAAAATTCTAAGGAAAAAGAAACTAGTAGTGGTAACTACAACTATTACTTTCTAGATACAACTGATACATATTACTCAGTTGCAAGAAGCGGAAAAACACTTTTATACACTCAATCAAATTCTACTTATAAAAAAGATATTAAAAAGATATTTAAAGAGTTGAACTATTAGTAAATAATAGTTCTTTTTTGTAAATCTTTACAAATATACATACAAAATTATTTACAGATATGGTAAAATAAAGATGTTGATAATAAGGAGGAATTAAGAAATGGGATTAATTAAATCAGCAATTAAATCTATTGGTAGTGAAATGCATGATCAGTGGAAAGATTTTATTAAGTGTGAAGATATGGATATGAATACACTTATGGTTAAAAAAACTACAGAAAACGGAGTAATATCAAAGAATAGTGCTATCATGGTATCACCAGGACAAATAGCAGTTATATTTGACTCAGGTAAAATACTTGATGCAACAGCAGAAGAAGGAATATATACTTTTGATGAATCTACATCTCCATCATTCTTTGCTGGACAATTTGGTGCAGTATTTAAAGATATGTGGACTAGATTTACATACGGTGGAGCAGTAAATAAACAACAAGCAGTATTTTATATTAATGCAAAAGAAATAATGGATAATAAGTTTGGGACTGCATCACCAGTACCTTTCCAAGATTATTCACATGCTATACCAAATCAAATGACTGGAGAAACAACTCCACTTAGAGTACAAGTAAAATGTTTTGGTAAATATACATATAAAATAGTAGATCCAGCTATGTTTATGAGAACTTATGCAGGAACTGCTGATATAGTAACTAAAGAAGTATTGAATGAACAAATGCGTAGTGAGGTAATTTCATCATTCCAAAACGTATTAAATGAGTTAGGAAACAAAGAACATAAGGTTCCAGTACTAGAACTTCCTAGTAGTACAGATGAAATTAAAAGTACTATGGATGAAAAGGTATTTGATGAACCAATTAGACAAAGAGGTATTAAGATTGTAGGATTCGTTGTTGAATCAGTTACTTTAGATGATGAATCTAATAGAAAGATTGACGAGTATGAACATAATTCAAACTCTATGATGCAACAGGGTAGAGTTCTTGATGTTATGGAAAAGGCAGCATCTAATGCAAATGGAGCAGCTAATGGATTCATGGGTATTGGTATGATGAACATGGCATCTGGTGGTATGAATACTGCTGTTATGCAAAATGCATTTTCTAATAATAACACAGCTCAAGAAGCACCTGCAGCAAATAATGCAGAAACACAAGTACCATCAAAATTCTGTCCAAATTGTGGTACAGCATCTAATGGTGCTAATTTCTGTTCAAATTGTGGAACTAAATTAGGATAAAATAAAATGAAAAAGAAGAAAATAATTAATATATTACTTGTAATATTATTACTTTTTACTTTTACATTTACAATTACTAGTGTTAATACTGATAAGGTAAAAGCAGACTCAGGCTTTGATTCATCATATGATTCAGGTTCTTCATATGACTCTGGATCATCATATGATTCTGATTCATCTTATAGTTCTGGTAGTTATGATTCATCTGGTGGTGGATTAACAAGTGCATCAGGAGGATCATTTATTGGTACTGTAATAACAGTACTTATTATAGTTGGTATAATACTTATCATTAAAAATCAAAATGGTAAAGTTATTAGTATAGTAAACTTGATGCCGTTAAATCATAGTTTAGAAATGAATGATGATGAGGTTAAGAAAATAATACCTAACTTTGATAAACAAAAATTCATGCAAGATAGATATAGTGACTTTATAAAAGTTCAAAATGCATGGATGGACTTCGATTATGATACCTTAAGAAGTATGTTAACTGATGAATTATATAATCAGTATGAAATGCAACTTGATACATTAAAAGTTAAAAATGAGAAAAATGTTATGAGTGGTTTTGAATTTAAAGACGCTATGATAACAAACGTACAAAAAGATAATGAAAAAGTTACTTTAACGCTTGAAATGACTGTATCATTCTATGACTATATTACTCAAAATAATAACGTGGTAAGGGGTAATAGTAATGTAAAAGTAAATCAACATTATGAAATGATTTTCGTATGTAAGATGGGTGATGAAAAAGCAAGTGTATGTCCAAACTGTGGAGCGCAATTAGATGATAGTGCATCAAAAATATGTAATTATTGTGGATCTGTTGTAACATCATTATCAGATAAATGGGTATTATCAAAGAAAGAGTCTAAAGGACAAAGATAAATTATAAAAAGGTAATAGTTATGTGCTATTACTCTTTTGTCTATATTTAAGGAGCAAGTAATGGAAAAGAAAAAGAAGTATAAAAAAAACGCGATTTTCTTATGTATTCTAGTTTTAATTTTTTTCGTAGTATGCATAATAAATCCATATGACTTAAAAGCTGATTCAGGATTTGATTCGTCGTATGATAGTGGTTCTTCATCATCAAGCAGTGATAGTAGTGACAGTAGTATATTTGATTTAATATTTTTATTATTTAGATTATTTATACTTTTATGGGATATAAACCCAATATTAGCAATTATAGTATTTGGTCTAATCGTATTTTTTACCATAAAATTCTTTGGTAAAAAGTCATCTAGAAATATTATTAATCTTGATAAAACAAAAGATTTAAAAGATGAAGACATAATTAAAATAATACCTAATTTTAACAGAAAAAAATTTATTAATGATAGGTATAATGACTTTGTTACAATTCAAAATAACTGGATGAACTTTAATTATGATGGTTTAAGAAAAATGTTAACTGATGAATTATATAACCAGTATGAAATGCAACTTGATACATTAAAGGTTAAAAATGAAAAAAATGTTATGAGTGATTTTGAATTAAAAGATTCCACGATAACTAGTATTATTAAAAATGATGATAAAGTAACTGTTACAGCTGAGTTTATAATTGAATTTTATGATTATATTACTTTAAATGAAAAAGTGGTAAGAGGAAATAGTAATGCAAAAGTAATTCAACATTATGAAATGACTTTCGTATGTAACATAAATAAATCTAATAATAAAAAGTGTCCAAACTGCGGAGCACCACTAGATGATAGTGCATCAAAGGTATGCGAATATTGCGGATCTGTTATAACGTCATTATCAGATAAGTGGGTATTATCAAAGAAGGTAAGCAAATAAAAGAAAGAAGAAATGTAAAAATGAGTATAGAAGAGTTAATAAAAGAAGATTCTAGTTTTACAGAAAGTGGTTTTTTAGCAAAGGTGGATAATACATTTATCATGCTTTTAACTGCTATTATGACTGATAATATGACTAGGGTAGAACATAAAATAAGTAAAGAGTTATTTGATAAATATAGTAATATTGTAAATGAAAATAATTTAAACAACGAAAGACAAATGTATGATGAGTTAAACGTATGGTCTACCGAAATACAAAGTATAGAAAAAACTAACGAAAAATACATAATACATGTTTTATTAAAATCTAGATACATGGATTATAAAATAGATAAAACAACTGCAGCATATAAATCAGGTATTAATGATCATAGAATAGAAAAAGATAATTATTTAACATTTGAAAAAAGTGTTAATGCAAAAGATGAATCTTCAGCTAGAAAATGTCCTGGTTGTGGAGCTAACATAGATGCTAATTCAACTGGTAAGTGTTCTTATTGTGGAACAATTTATGATACTGCAAGCTATGATTGGGTACTTACTGAATTAAATTAGTATTAGCATAAAAAATAAACCTTACAATTTTTCAAAAAAAATGCTATAATTATACTATAGTGTTTTTTTAATGCAATTTAAATTGAAGAAGGTTGGTTAAATTATGAAAGATATATTAAAAAAAGATTTATCTGTTTTAGATATTAATAATGGTATAAAGGATAAATTAAAAGAAAATGAAATTAACTTTGTATATGAACTTTGTGCTTTAAATAGAAAGAAACTTAAAGAATATAAATTTAAACCTAGTGAAATAAATGACATAATTGTAAAGCTTCAATTAGAGGGATTAGACTTAGGTAAAAAGTATAAGATAAAATAGTAAGGTGACTAATATTTAGTCTTTTTTTATTGCCTTTAATCATATTATTTATTGGTGATTAATATTGAATAGCAAAAAGGTTAACTCTAAAATAAAAGTATTTATTATTGCAATAATGATAGTGTTTGTTGTGATTATACTAAAAGTATTTTATATTCAAGTATTTGAGTATAATAAACTTAATACGTTAGCAAATAGTTTATGGTCACGTAATTTACCTATAGAAGCTGATAGGGGTCTTATTTATGATAGAAATGGTGTTGTACTAGCAAATAATATTACAACAACATCACTTATTTTAATACCAAATCAAATAAAGGATAAAAAAGAAGCTACTGAAAAATTAGCTAAGGTATTAAATATTTCTTATGATAAGATGAAAGAACATGTTTATAAGAAAACTAGTATTGAAAGAGTTCATCCATATGGTAGAAGACTTAATTATAAGAAGGCTAAAGAAATAGAAGACTTGAAATTAGATGGTGTTTACTTAGTTAGGGAGTCTAAAAGAAATTATCCGTATAAGAACATGTTATCTCATACCTTAGGATTCGTTGGTATAGATAATCAAGGCTTATCTGGCATTGAACTTCAATATGATAAATATTTAACTGGTAAGTATGGTGCAATTAAGTATTTATCAGATGCTAAGGGAAGTAAATTAAAACTATCAGAAACTTATGTTGCACCTCAAAATGGTGTTAACATAACTTTAACTATTAATAAAGAAATACAATCAAGTGTTGAAAGAGAATTAGATAATGCTGTTACTAAGTATAATCCAGATAATGCCCTTGCAATTGCAATGGATCCTAATAGTGGTGAAATACTTGCCATAGCATCAAGACCTGATTTTGATGCATCTAATTATAAAAATTACTCTGATGAAATATTAAATAGAAATTTGCCTATATGGTCTACTTATGAACCTGGTTCAACTTTTAAAATTATTACTTTATCAGCTGCTTTAAATGAGAACTTGGTAGATTTAGATAAAGATACGTTTTATGATTCTGGTAGTGTTAGGGTAGCGAATGCTAAGATAAGATGCTGGAAAACAGGAGGACATGGAGCTCAAACTTTTTTACAGGTAGTAGAAAATTCTTGTAACCCAGGATTTGTTGAACTTGGTAATAGACTTGGTAAGGAAAAGTTATTTTCATATATTAAAAACTTTGGTTTTGGTTCAAAAACTGGTATTGACTTAAACGGAGAAGCAAATGGTATCTTATTTAATTTAAATAAAGTAGGTCCGGTAGAACTTGCAACAACCGCATTTGGTCAAGGAGTTTCAGTAACACCTATACAACAAATAACCGCAGTATCAGCTGCTATTAATGGAGGTACACTTTATAAACCTTACATAGTTAAAAGTTTAAATGATCCTGAAACTAATTCTGTTATAAAAGAAAATAAGAAAACTGTTAAAAGAAAAGTAATTAGTAAAAGTACCTCTAAAAAAGTTAGGAGAGCTTTAGAATCAGTTGTTACAAATGGTAGTGGTAAAAATGCTTACATAGAAGGATATAGAGTTGGTGGTAAAACAGGTACTGCACAAAAGGTAAAAGACGGAAAATACATGGTAGGTAATTACATTTTATCTTTTATAGGTTTTATGCCTGCTAATGATCCTAAAATAGTTGTATATGTTGCAATTAATAACCCTAAAAAAGTTGTTCAATATGGAGGTGTTGTATCTGCACCAATTGCAAAGAGTATTTTGACAGATTCCATAGATGCATTAAACATAAAAAAACAAGATACTAAAACAGAGATGAAGTATGACTGGGATGATAAAAAAGTGTATAAAGTAGAAAACGTTGTCGGAATGAATGTTAAGGATGCCACTAAAAAGTTAAGTCATTTTAACGTTATATATAGTGGAAGTGGAAGTAAGGTAATGTCACAATCTCCAGAAGCAGGAGAAAAGATAGAAGAAACAAGTACTGTAAGATTAATGTTAGGTGAATAATTAGAAAATTAAATGGTTAACGTAAAGAAAATTATTAAATATTATTTTTAATAAAAAATTATTGATAAACGAACAAATGTATGTTATTATGTTGTCATAATAGGAGGAGTTATTATGACAATGTTAGAGTTATCAATATTAAAAGAATTAGACAAGAAAAATTTTAAGTACTATGAGATTAGTATTATTATGAACAAAGTAAAAAATAAAAAATTAAAGGTAAAACTATTAGATTATTTAATAAACAATAGATTTGAGGTTATAACTGTACCTATGATAATTAAGTTTATTTATAATTTTAATATGTAAGTAAACATGATATAATTATACAAGGTGATTTTAAGTGAAAAAAGTAATTAAACTTATTTTAATTATATTATGGATTACTATGATATTTTGTTTTTCTAGTCAAAAAGGAACATCATCTAGTAATTTAAGCAACGGACTAATTTATAAGGTAACTTCTTATATAACTGGAAATAAAATATCTAATAAAGAAAAAGTAATACTTTCTAATAAGTATTCTAAATTTGTTAGAAAGATGGCCCACTTTAGCGTTTATTTAATACTAGGTGTATTAGTTATTAGTTTTATTAGTGAGTTTAATATTAAAAGGCGTTATCTTCTAGCTGCTATATTATGTGTATTTTATGCATTAACAGATGAATTACATCAGTACTTTGTACCAGGAAGGTCTTGTGAACTATTAGACGTATTATTAGATAGCACATCATCTTTGTTAGGCGTATTAGCTTATAAATTTATTATTTCAATTAAAAAAAGACAATAGCTGATTATTGTTTTTTTAATTTGTTTATGATAGTATAAATACCAACTAAAAAAGGGTGATGTTTTTATGAAGAAAAAATCTTATCAATTATTATTATCGTTTGGATATATCAAAGAAGACGCACAAGAAGTTGTAAATTCTCTTTTCTTACATAAGCTTAAAGATGAATCATTATGTAAAAACATATTAAATGTGTATAATTATTTAAGAGACTACTACACAAAAGAAGAAATAGTTAAGATGACTAAATTATTACCAGCTTTATACGGACTTGATATAGAAAATATAAGACAAAAAATAGATAATATAGAAAAACTTGGATATGAAAGAAAAGATGTAATAGAAATGACTAAGAAATTGCCGGCCTTATTTAGTTACAGTATAGATAATATAAAAAGAAAGATAAACTTTTATAAAAGCATAAACTTAGAAAACATAGTTTTAGAAGATACAAAACAGTTAATGCAAAGTGTAGAGTTAAGTTATGCTAGATATAGATATTTAACAATAAAAAAAGCCGAAATAACAAAAGATAATTATAGCAAATTATTTTATAGTCAAAATAATTTTAAAAAAAGGCTTGGTATAGACAATAAAACAGTTAAGAAGTTGTATCCATTTGAAGGATATTTAAAAGTACAAAAGTTATATAAAAAATTAGAAATCTTAAGTAAATTAAATCCAGAAGCGTCAAAAGGAATTTTAAATAACAGTATTAAAAAATATGTTGATGCTAATTGTTCTATAGAAAAAAGAATTAATAACAAGTATGATAAGATTTTAAAAAATAGTAAAGTATAAAATTATGGTTTGTAAAATTAAATTAAATTTGATATAATATACTTATGTTAAATTGATGATGAAAAATTAGTAGATAGTAAAGTCTTTTAAAGAGAATCTATGTGTGGTGAAAGTAGATAAGACATATTATTCGAAGCTCTTTTCTGAAAGTAGTTAATAGCTACCGGGGTAAAAGCCGTTATACTAAATTAAGAATAAATTAGGATGGTACCACGGCTATTCGTTCCTAGCGGATAGTTTTGGTACCTCTTTTTATAGGAGGATGAAAATGGAATTTAAAAAAAGAAACCCTAAAATATTTGTTATATCTGGAAAAGCAAACTCAGGTAAGGATACAACAGCAGAGATAATTGATAATCAAATTATGCTTAAAGGACTTAAGGTAGTTAACTTACAAATTAGTTCTTATATAAAAATGTATGCTAGTAAAATATCTGGATGGGATGGTAGTGAAGATACAAAACCTAGAACGCTTCTTCAAGAGCTTGGAACTAGTATAATAAGAGAAAAGATAGATAATGAGTTTTTTATAAAAAGATTAATTGGAGATATAGAAGTTTATTCTTATTACTTCGATGCTGTAACAATATCTGATGGTAGATTGCCAGAAGAGTTAGATAGTATTTATAATGCTTTTGATAATGTATATAGAATTAACATTGTAAGACCTAATTATGATAATCATCTAAATGCTAAAGAGTTAAAGCATAGAACAGAAGTAGGATTAGATAGTTATGATAATTATGAGTATAAAATAATAAATGACGGATCATTAGAAGAGTTAAGTAATAAAATAAGAAAAATAGTTGATGAGGTGATTGAAAATGAGGAAATTAAATAGTAAGGAACTTAGAGATGAATGGATAAAGTTTTACGAAGAGCGTGGACATAAAAACATAGGTGCAGTATCACTAGTTGGTGATGGTACAACAGGAGTATTATTTAACGTAGCTGGAATGCAGCCTTTAATGCCATATCTTTTAGGTAAAGCACATCCAGAAGGAAAAAGATTATGTAATGTTCAAGGATGTGTTAGAACTAATGATATAGAGTCTGTTGGAGATAAATCACATGCAACTTTTTTTGAAATGATGGGTAGTTGGAGTCTTGGAGATTATTTTAAAGAAGAAAGATGTAAATGGAGTTATGAACTATTTACAAAGGTTTTAGAAATACCTAGAGAAAGACTTGCTACAACTTGTTTTGAGGGTGATAAAAACGCTCCAAAAGATGAGGAAGCAGCTATTATAAAAGAAAAGGTTGGTTTTAAAAAAGAGAATATTTACTTCTTACCAAAAAGTGAAAACTGGTGGGAAATAGAGTCTGGTCCTTGTGGCCCTGATAGTGAGTATTTTTATATAACTGATGTACCAGCATGTTCAAAAAAATGTAATCCTTCATGTGATTGTGGTCATTTTATTGAAATTGGTAATGATGTATTTATGCAATATGAAAAAGTAGATAAAGATAAGTACATACCATTAAAAAATAAAAACGTTGATACTGGATGGGGATTTGAAAGAATACTTGCATTTTTAAACACTGATGATGGAGATATTTATAAAACTGATTTATATACTGGTTCTATGAATATAATTGAGGAAAAGTTAGGTGTTAAATATGGTGATGATGAAGATATAGATAGATCAATTAGAATAATTCTTGATCATACTAGAACATCTACTATGCTTTTAGGAGATGAAAAACATCTTGTACCATCAAATGTTGGTGCAGGATACATCTTAAGAAGACTTATTAGAAGAGCAATTAGACATATTAAAAAACTTAATTTAGATCCAGCTATCATGGTAAGTGTTTCTAAGTATTTTATTGAAAATGTTTATGATGAAAGTTATCCTAACTTATTAAATTCTGAAGAATTTATATTAAATGAAATTACCAAGGAGACAAATAACTTCTTAAAAACATTATCAAAAGGTTTAAAAGAACTAGAAAAAATGATAGAAAAGAGTAACTTTGATAAGAAAAGAAAGTTAAATTCTTCACTATGTTTTAAATTATATGATACATATGGTTTTCCTTTTGAACTTACATATGAAATATTAAAAGAAAAGAACATAGATGCATCAAAAGAAGAATTTGATACATACATGGAAAAACAAAAAAACTTGGCAAGACAAAGTGTAAAGAAAATAGATGAATTAAAAGTGTTAGGAGATATAGCTAACTTTAAAGAAGAAAGTAAGTTTGTTTATGACACTTTAGAGACTAATTCTAAAGTTATATTTGTTGCAGATGAAAATGGTAATGAAGGTGAGATATATTCAGGTGGTATAGTTATACTTGATGAAACACCATTTTATGCAACAATGGGTGGACAGCTAGGAGATACTGGATATTTAACAAGTGATGATGGATTAAAGGCAGAGGTGTTAAAGACTGAAAAAACATCTAATAAACAAAATGCTTTATATATAAGATTAATTAGTGGAAGTATTAATAAAGGTGATTTAGTAACTGCAACAGTAGATAAAGAAAAGAGATTTACTACATGCCAAAATCATACTGCAACTCATTTGCTACAAAGAGCATTAAAAGATATTTTAGGAGAAGAAGTAAATCAAAAAGGTAGTTATGTTGATAATGAAACATTAAGATTTGACTTTAACTACTCAGATAAAATAACAAATGATAAAGTAATTGAAGTTGAAAATAAGGTAAATGAATACATAGATGCATGTTATCCAGCTATTATTAAAGAAATGAGTATAGAAGAAGCTAAAGAAATGGGTGCTATGGCATTATTTGGAGAAAAGTATGGTGATAAAGTGCGTGTTGTTAAATTTGGACCTTCCATAGAATTATGTGGTGGCACGCATGTATCTAACACTGGTAACATTAGAAAGTTTGCCATTAAATCTATCGAGTCAAAAGGACTTAATATATATAGAATAGAAGCAGTTTGTGATACTAATTTAAAAACTGAGATATTCTCTATTATTAAACCTTATAATGATGAGATGATTAAATTATTATCAAAGGCTAAGAAGTTAGTAAAAGATGCCGAGGAAAAAGGTATAAAATTAGAATTAAACATCAATATATCAAATGAAGCACCATTATGTTATAAAGACATATTAGAAAATAAAAAAGAAGTTGAAACATTAAGAAAACAAATTGCTGACTTAGAAAAGAAGTATGATGAAGAACAAGGTAAACTACTTTTATCTAAAAATGATGAATATTTAAGTAAGAAAAAAGAAGGTAGATACGGGGATGTTTTAATACTTGAGTTTGATGGTGAAAACGTTAATGCATTAAAACAACTTACTTCAAATTTAATAACTAAGTTAGATGATGGTATATGCTTTATAATAAATAAAAATAACAACTCACTTAACTTTATTGCAAGATCATCAGATAGCATTTCAGATAAAATAAACATAGGTGCACTTGTAAAAGATGTATCTCTTCTTGCAGAAGGTAATGGTGGAGGATCAAAGACTTTTGCTCAAGGTGGTGGAAGTGATTCTGATAACCTAGACATAATAAAAAAATATATAAAAGATAATATAATAGAAAAAGAATAAAGAGGTGAAGTTATGGATAAAACCGAAAAGCTAGATGTTAAAGATATTCCGAAAAAGAAAAGAAAACGTCTTAAAAAAAGTGTGAAATTATTTTTAAGTTTAGTTTTAGTACTAGTTTTAATATTAGTATTTACACTTATTTTATATTCTTATATGTTAACTGGAGTATCAAATACGAGTAAGTTAGTTAAGTTTAAAGTAAGTGCTGGTTCTAGCGTATATAGTATAGGTGAAAAATTAGAAAAAGAAGGCTTAATAAGAAGTGCTAGAGCCTATAAAATATATGTTAAATTAAATAATGTAAATGATTATAAGGCTGGTACGTATAAATTAGATAAAAGTTATTCTACAAAGAAAATAGTATCTATTTTAAGAGGTAATACATATAATGAAAATGGTATTAAAATAACTTTTAAAGAAGGTATAACAATAAGAAAAGTAGCTAAGGAAATAGCTAAAAAAACTAATATTACAGAGTCTGAAGTATATGAGAAAATGGAAGATGAAAACTACATAAATTCTTTAATAGATAAGTACTGGTTTTTAACAGATGATATAAAAAACTCTAATATATATTATCCTTTAGAAGGATATTTATATCCTGAAACTTATGTTTTTAATGATGATGTTACAGTAGAGGAAATATTTAAAAACATGCTTGATGAAACAGATTCTAAGCTAAGTAAGTATAAGGAAGATATAAATAAATCTGATTACTCCATAAATGAAATTATTACACTTGCATCAGTAATTGAGCAAGAGGGAATGTATGATTCTGATAAAAAGAATATTGCATCAGTATTTTATAATAGGTTAAAAAAGAACATGTCACTAGGAAGTGATGTTACAACTTATTATGCTTTTAAAGTAGAATTAGGAGAAAGAGAACTAACTACTAATGAGATTAATACATATAATCCATATAATACAAGAGGACCTAGTATGAGTGGTAAAATACCAGTAGGTGCAATTTCAAACTTTTCTATATCATCTTTAGAAGCAGCACTATATCCTAATAAAACTAATTACTATTACTTTGTTGCAGATAAGGAAGGTAAAACACATTTTACAAAGACTTATGAAGAACATCAAAAAGTAATAAAAGAGTTAAAAGAATCAGGTAATTGGATAGAATTATAATAAGGAAACTATTATTTTGTTAATAGTTTCTTTTTCTTATGTTTTGTGATAAAATTAAGGAAATAATAGGAGGAAGTAAATGAAAAATATAAATAAGAGAGGTTTTACTTTAATAGAATTACTTGCAGTAATAGTGCTCCTTGCAATAGTAGGAATAATAGGAG
>CAVAWS010000007.1:0-7548 GCA_963592455.1 Paratractidigestivibacter sp.
ATTAATAAAAGCATTACTATAATTAAAAAACATAGAACTGAAATTACAATAGATTCTTTTTTTAAAATACTATCAGCAAGTTTTGGTCTTCCTACTTTATTTTTCATCATGCTCAAACTCCTATTCTATATATATTTATAATAACATTATATTAGTTAGTAAATCAATTAATATATATTAAAGTGTAAAGTTATTTATTAAAAATAGTTAACTTATCATCCTTATCCAACGTTGCAAGTAATATATTATTAATATCATATTTTTTAGTTTTTTCTAAAAGCCATTTAACATCTTTATTTAATGCTTTTAAGTTATTTTCTATTATTCTGCCATCTATTATAACTTCTATTTTTAATTCTTGCTTTGAACTCTTAAAATTAGTGTCTTTATAAACTACGTTAGAATATTTTTCATGCGTCATAAAACTTATTTTTCCGTTAGCTTCCATCATTGCGTACTTTAAAACTGATACATCAAAATATCCAGATAATCTACATATTTGTAAAAAGTCATTTATATCTAATCTTAGCTTTTTAAAACTATTATATACGAACTTTCCATTATCAATAAGTATTGTAGGTGTTCCTGTTACGTATTTTCTTAATCTTATACTCTTAAGAGATATCTTAGATATTAATATATAAACAAATGCAAAAACAAGTAATGCAGCAATTCCATTTACAAATTGATAATCTGTATTCAAGGAGATTTCAGCAGCGAAATTACCAATTGAAATACTAATCATATAATCAAATAAATTAAACTCAGATGACTCTTTTTTTCCAATTAACTTAGTTATAGCAAAAAGAAATACTAGCGAAAAGAAAGCTCTTAAGGAAACTTGATACAACTTAATAAAATCTATATTCATTTAAAATCACCATTATTATGATTAACAAAAAATAATAATATATAAATAAAAAGAGGAATAAATTCCTCTTAGTTACATTTATAATCTGAATCTTTTACTTGATAGCAAAACTTTCTATTTATGTTTTTTTCTATCTTTACTTTTATACTACTATCTTCTTTTTCTATTTCCTTGTAATCATCTTTATTAATTTTATATTTTAATTTAACTACGTTAGGCCCGCAATCAATTTTATCATTTTTTATTACACACGAGTTAATATGATCATTATACACTGTACCAACAGTTTTTTTAACGTCAAAGTTAAATGTTAATATTTTAAAACCACAGTAAAATGTAACCATCATTAATAAAATTACCACACTAACAACTATGATAGATTCTTTTTTCAATTTTTTATCAGCAAGTTTTGGTCTTCCTACTTTGTTTTTTTCTATTTTACTCATTTGTACTCTCTCCTTTTTCTATTATACTGCTCTTAGTTAATGTTTTAACGTCATTTGTAGAATCTACTTTATAATTTACCTTGAAATAAATTACCCTTGTAACGTTACTTTCTTCAAATATAACAGTATCTGCAAGACTACTCTTATCAATTCCAATATAACTTCCACCACCTATTTTGTAAGCTATATCAGTTACCGTTGCATTAGTACATGTTATATCATACTTAGCACTACTTGAATCAACCTTATTAATATTTAAGCAGCAACTTCCATCTTTCTTAGTCTCATTCTTTTCTTTTTCTTCTTTTATTGTTTTAGTACTGTATTTTGAAATACTACTATTATTTGCGTTATAAACAACTTTAAAAGTTATTTTTTCCTTCTTTTCCTCATTTGATAAAGGAACGTTATCAGATATCTTTCTAGTTAATAGTTTTGAATAATCTCCGTTACCTACCTTGTAGTAAATAGCTTTTATATTTGCATTAGAGCAATCTATTGAATAATTAATACCATTACTTACCTTAGATAAACTTGAGAACGTACAAGTACCATCTGCGTTTTTGATTACAGATATATTAAATGAAGTTTTCTTATCTGTACCATCTTGCGTAGTTGCTGTTATAACAGCATTTCCTACTTTAACACCAGTAACCTTTCCATCTTTGTCAACAACAGCTACCTCATTATTACTAGATTCATAAGTAATTTCCTTATTAGTAGCATTAGAAGGAGATACTGTTAAGTAAATCTTTCTTGACGTATTTT
Organism: Paratractidigestivibacter sp.; assembly: GCA_963592455.1. Classification (GTDB taxonomy): domain Bacteria; phylum Bacillota_I; class Bacilli_A; order RF39; family UBA660; genus Aphodocola. The sequence continues at coordinate 2,086 of CAVAWS010000007.1, forward strand.
CCTTTAAAGTTATGTTTTTAAAAACTGGTTTTAAAGATTCAACTTTAATTATTTCAGATGATGTATCACTAGCTCCTAAAGCACTACCTTTTAAATTTAATGACTTAAATCCAAATAAAGTTCCATACCCAAACACTAGTAAAATTGCAACTGCTATAAAAGAAAAACTAGCTACTATAAGTGATTTCTTCTTAGTTTTTTTATCAGCAAGTTTTGGTCTTCCTACCTTAGGTTTAAACTCATCATCATCAAATCCTAAATACTCAATTGGATCTTTCATATAAACCAACTCCTATTATTATTTTATCTATTTAAATCTTATCATTAAAAATATTCCCAATCAATAAAAATATATACATGGTGTAAAGTATTTCGACAACAAAAAAAGTAAACATAAACTGTTTACTTTACACTCTATTTTCCTAAAACACTTATTAGCATTGGTCCTAGTATAATTAATATTATAAGTGGTATGAAAAACAAAACTGAAACTATACTTATTTTATTTGGTATTTTATTAATTTCTGCCTTGATATCGTTAACTTGTTTTTCTTTTAGGAAATCTAATTGGTTATACATTGTATCTATTATACTATTTCCAAACATGTTAGATTGTTCTATGTTAAGTATAATATTCCTTATTGTAAGAGAAGGAATCCTTTGATTCATAAGTGATAAGCTCTCTGCTAATGACTTACCAAAATTAACTTGTTTTAATGTTTCCTTAAACTCATCTGATATTTCAGAATCTATATAATGACAAGCCATTTTTATAGCATTTTCTAGATTTCTACCAGACTCTAGTGCGAGTGTTAGTACCTCAAAATAATAATATGCTTCACTATCTAGTTTCTTTTCCCTTTTTTTAAGAGGTCTATCTAATAAAAGATAGTTAAACAAGAAGTACCATATAGCAGTTATAATTGGTGATAATATAGCACTATAATCTACAAATAGAAATGTAAACACAAATATTATTAACGAAGTAAATAACCTAGTATTCATAAAACTTTCAACAGTCATTTTTTTAGATACACCAAACATATTTATTTTGCTACTTATTTTTTGTATTTCTTTTTTAGTATATATTTTATATATAAAATCTTTTTCCCTCATTAGTAGTACCTCACATTCATAATCTTAATAACAACAAATATATATAGTGAATATAAAAGAAGTATGATAACTAATAAAATATTACCAATTGTTGTTGTAATAAGTGGCATAAAATACTCTCTATTCAAAGCTGAAACTAAAACTATAAACATAATAGGAAGTACAAGCAAAAAGATACTTACCAATTTAGAAGATGATGTAAGAGATTTCATCTCTTGTTTTAACTTTCTTTTATCAAACAATACTTTTTCAATAGAAGAAAATACATTTATAATATTTCCACCTGTCTTATTTAATATACTAAGAGATGATGTAATATAATTAACCTCTTTTGATTCTACACGCTTACTAAATCTTTCAAATACAACATCCAAGGATAAACCATAACTAATTTCCAAATGCATCTTCTTAAATTCTTGACTAATAGGTCCTTTTAATTCTTTTGATACTATCTCAATTGCTTGCATTGTACTATTACCAGATCTAAAAGCATTATTCATAATAATTATTGCATTTAAAAGATCCTGTTCTATTTGTTTTTTCTTTATAATATCGTATATTATAAAATAAATATCTATTACGAAAAATCCTATAAAACCAAAGAATATCATTTGGAAAATACTAAACATATGAGGAATTATAGTATTAGTTATAATAGTTAAAAATATAAATAAGAAGGCAATTAAAAACTTATTTGATATATAGTCCATTGCACAGATATCTTTTTCATTATCATATGTAATGTACCTATTATATTTTAAACTATACTTACTAAATACCGCACTTTTCTTTAATAACTTAGTAATATGATTTCTAAATAATAAATAAATATCTAATACAACTTCAAAGAATGGTTTATCATTATCTTTTAGAGAATCTATACTATACTTCGCAATTCTTTTTTCTTTTAATGAACTTGCATAATATAATAACAAGTAAAATATTATAATTGTTAATATTATAAATAACACATAAAATGTAATATTGTTAACAAATGATTCTAAAAAAGAATTCAATGTTTTTGTTATATCCATTTATTTCACCTTCTTATTTTTTAAAATTAAATATATCTTCTAAATCATTTATACCCTTACTAACTATTTTCTTATAAACATTAGGAACTCTCTTTTTAAGATCGAAAGCTCCATCTACCTCCGCGTTCTTAGTTAAACCGTTTTGTTTAAATGTAAATATCTCTTTTAATTCAATCACATCATTTTTAAAACCATCTACTTCACAAATACTAGTTACTTTTCTTCTACCATCAGATAAACGGCTTACGTTAACAACTAAGTCTATAGCATTTTCAATATACTCTCTAATAGCTTTGATAGGTATTTCCATGCCAGACATCAAAACCATTGTTTCAAGTCTATTTAATGCTTCTATTGGACTATTAGCATGCATTGTAGTTAAAGAGCCATCATGACCTGTATTCATAGCTTGAAGCATATCAAAAGCTTCCTTGCCACGAACTTCTCCTACTATTATTCTGTCTGGTCTCATACGAAGTGAATTAATAACTAAATCTCTTATGGTAACTTCTCCTGTACCATCATAGTTTTGATTTCTAGTTTCCATTCCAACTACGTGAGGCTGTCTTAATCTTAGTTCTGCAGCATCTTCTATTGTTATAATACGTTCATGATCACCAATAAAAGAAGATAAAGCATTTAATAGAGTTGTTTTACCAGCGCCAGTACCACCACATATAATTATGTTTAGTTTAGCTCTTATTGCTGCATCTAAAAACCTTGCCATATAAGGAGTCATAGCACCAGTTCTTAAAAAGTCATCAATAGACTCCATATCTCTTCTAAACTTTCTTATTGTAACAACAGGACCCTTTAATGATAAGGGAGGAATTACCGCGTTTAAACGTGAACCATCCGGAAGTCTTGCATCAACCATTGGATTTGCAGTATCAATAGTTCTACCAAGTGGCTGAACTATCTTCTGAACAGTTCTTATTATGTGTTCATCATTAATAAATGAAACAGAATCATCCTTACTTATTTGTCCATCTATTTCAACGTATATCTCATTTTTACCATTAACCATTATCTCAGTTATAACAGGATCTTCTAAAAGCTCAGTAATAGGTCCATAACCATTGATTTCATTATCAATTAAATTAAATATATGACTACGTTCTAAGTTAGTTAAATCATATCCTTTAAGTACTTTATCTATTTCATCATTAATATACTCATGAAGAAGCTTATTATCAGGAACCTTATCATCTATTAAATTAGATATAATGGTATTTCTTAAATTATCAAGTAACTTTTTATCCTTAAAAATATCATAATCCTTAACAGGTTTTAAAGAAGCTTTTTGTTCTTTTATATCAAATGCTTCCATCAAACTTTTCTTAGACATTATCTATCACCTCTACTTTACTCTTATTATCTTCTAATAAAGAATTAGCTATTTTAGTTAATCGCATAACATCCTTTGACTTTCTAACTCTTATCTTTTTATCTAAAGTTAGTATTTGACCATTTATAACATATTTATCTATGTCTTTAATGTAGAAAGTTCTGTCAATTGTATAATCTATATTATGTCTAATTATGTTTTTTACATCAAATAATGAATAATAATCTTTACCAGTATCCTTAGATGAATTAAAGACTACCTTGTAATTAATTTTATCATTGTCTTTAAATATTGATATCATACTTCTACTGTTTTTTAAATCAATAGGATCATTTGTTACCATGAACAAAGTATTATCACTATTATCTAAAATACTAAGTGTTATAGGAGATAAGTTATGAGATGTATCTATTAAGATAACGTCATATTTATACATACAAGATGATATTATTATAGGAATGTATTTAGCATCTATCTTAGTTGCATCCCTAGGATCAATTGGACATGATAGCACATCTATTTTTTCATTATACTTAGATATGTACTTTTCTATTTCATCAAATCTATTATTACTGATATCATCAACAACGTTATATAAAGTTTTTTTAACGTCAACATTTAAACTAGCTGCTACACCACCACTATTTAAATCAAAATCCATAATTAATACATTTTTATCCATCAAACTATATATACCAGCTAAATTAATTATATTGGTAGTTTTTCCAACTCCTCCCTTACAAGAAAATAAACTAATTACCTTTGCTGCTTTTCTTTTCATATTATTCATCCCTTTCTATTATTTTTTTATCATCTTTTACATAACCTGTATAAACACTTTTTATGTTATATATTTCTTTACCAATTATATTTCCAAAAGCACCTTTTACATCTTTTTTTAACGTAAGTTTTATCTTATCATCAGAAATATCCACTTTACTTTCTATTTCATTATCATTTTTAAGTATAAGATTTAACACTTCATCTTCTGTTATAGAATCCTTTTTATCTAAGTAATCATTTATTACTAAAGTGTTAATATTATCAAGCTTATTTTTATTATATTTACATATTCCTATATCAACAACATAAATACCTATCATTATAATTACTGGTATAAAAATAACAAATAAAGCAAGAGTTTGACCTTTATTACCTAACTTAGTCATTATAAACCACCCTGCTAGCTTCTATGTTAAATACCTTATCTGCAATGTAGTTTAAGCCTGGTGTAATTGGTTTTAAATTTCTTTTTACAACGATCAACGTATAATCATCTCTCTGTGAAATATCTATATCAACATCATAATCACTTTCTTTTTTTACCGTGTTTTTTATCTCATCTATATCATTACCATTTTTATATAAAAGTGAAACATCCGTTGTAACATTATCTAAATCATTTTTTGCATATAAAAGTCTACCTAAGTCTATAATAGAAAATATTAACAACATTGCAATTGGTAAAATAATTACAAATTCAACTAAAGCTTGCCCTTTTTTATTCATAATATCATCCTTTTTTAGTTATCTATTATCAACTGTAATTATAGCAGAATAATTTATATAATACAATTAATTTTAAAAATAATATCGAAATAAATGGTATAATATACACGGTGATTTATATGAGATTATTAATAATATCTGACATACATGGTAATTATAATGATTTAGAAAAAGTGGTTAATAAAGAAAAATTTGATCAATTAATTATTTTAGGAGATTTACTTAACTATGGTTCTTTTTCTAATAAGGATGAGATAATAAACTTACTTATTCAAAATAGAAATAAACTAGTTTTAATAAAAGGAAATTGTGATTTTGATATTCCAATGCTTCCTAATTTTGACGTTATAACGCTTCCATATAATGGACATTTAATAACGTTTACTCATGGTCATATTTATAATAAAGCCTTTTTACCTAGCTCTTTAGGAGATATTTTTATTCAAGGCCACACAC
>CAVAWS010000008.1:0-3875 GCA_963592455.1 Paratractidigestivibacter sp.
GACTATCAAAAAGAGGCTAGAAAAATTCTTGATGACGAACTTAAAAATAATAAAAACGTAATTATAGTAGGTGGTACTGGTCTTTATTTAAAGGCACTTTTATATAATTATGAATTTAATGAAAATAATAATCCTAGGAAAGATTTTTCTAAATATACAAATGAAGAATTATATAACATGGTACTTAAAATTGATAAAGAAACTAAAATACATGTTAACAATAGACAAAGATTAGAGAGTTTTTTAAATAATCATGATAAGAGCCATAAAGTATCTGATAAATTGTTATACGATGTTAAAATAATTGGACTTACAAGACCAAGAGATGAACTTTATGATGCTATAAATAAAAGAGTAGATAAAATGATGAAAGAAGGATTAGAAAAGGAAGCTAGATACTTTTATGATAATAATATAAATAGTAAAGCAATTAATACAGCTATAGCATATAAGGAATTATACATGTATTTTGATAAAAAAATAAGTAAGACTGATGCTATAGAATTAATAAAGCAAAGATCAAGAAATTATGCTAAAAGACAGTATACGTTTTTTAATCATCAGCTTAATGTAAAATGGTTTAATTGTGACGTAGACAATTTTGATAACACAATAAATGAAGTAATAGATTATATTCAACATGAAAAAAGCAACTAAGGCATATTAGTTGTTTTTATTAAAAAACTTAATACCTATTTTCAAAAAAAACATAGATTTGAAATGTTGACATTTTCAACATTTTTTGTATATAATATAAATGAATTTATATTTTGGGGTGGTGTATATGAAAAAATTAGATTATAAGAAGATAGGTGAAAGATTAAGAAAGCTTCGAAAATATATGGGGCTAACTCAAGAACAAGTTGCTGAAATTTTAGGTATAGGCAGAGATGCAATATTAAGAATTGAAAAAGGAGAACGTAAAATTGACTTGCAAGAATTGATGAACTTTTCAAAATTATATAATATAAGTATGGATGAATTAACAATGGAAGAACATAATGTAAGTAGCAACGATATAGCTTTTGCTAGGGGATTTAGTGATCTAAGTGAAAAGGATAAGAAAGAAATTATTAGTTTGATTGAGTATAAAAATATTTTAAAATCGCAAAACAAGGATAAGTAACATGACACCTGAAAAATTAGCGAAAAAAGAATTAGAAAAATTAAAGAGAAGTGGTAAATTAAACTTTCCAATAGATCCGTTTAAAATTCTTCGTAATAATGGTATATATGTTTTGTTGAAAAATTTTGAAAATTTAGATGGTATTATTATTAAAGACAAGGACAATTATACAATTGTTGGTATTAATTCAAATAGTACCTGGCAAAGACAAAGATTTACTGCGGCACATGAATATTGTCATTTTATAAAGGATTTGAATAAAAAAATTGGAATAACAGATTGTATTGAATGTTTGAAAAAATCAAATAAGAAGATTGAAAAATATGCTAATGATTTTGCTGGATATTTACTTATGCCTACTGATGAACTGAAAAACGTATGCGAACAATACAAAAATGAAGCGGGTTTTATTGATTTTGAAAGTATTACAATTATAGCTGAATATTTTGGCATTAGTTTTTATTCTTGCTTAAATAGAATTGCTTATGATTTGAATTTGATAGAAGGTGATATATCTTCTGAATCTTTAATGAGAAGAATGCGTGAGTATGGTGTATCAGCAAAAAGGCAAGAATTAATAGAAAATAAGATTGACAATACATTATTGTCTAATGTCGTAAGTTCAATGAGTTTTGCAATGACTGATATTAATAGATATACTGGCCAGAAATTTCTTCAAAATTATATTTATAATGATAATAAACTTGAAGGTGTGGTAATTGACAGAAGGCAACTTAACTACATACTTGCTGATTTGAATTTCAATGGTGCTAATAGTAAATTTTTTGAAAGTGATAAAGAAGAAATAGTAATGACTTTAGGCAATTTGGAATTGCAACAATATGTAATTAATACAAAAGACGAAATTTCTTTAAAAAAATGTAGATATTTGCATTCGCTATTATTTAAATATGTTCCATATCCAGATGATAATGGTAAATATAGAGATGGTACTGCACTATTAAAAAGAGGTACTATACAGCCAGTGCCATATTATGAAATAAACGATAGAATTAATGATCTTGATGATGAATTGCAGATTTTTATGAAAAATATAAATCAGTATGAAATAGACGAATATATAGAGCAGGTAGCATATTTCACATATAAGTTTGTTGTTATTCATCCATTTAGAGACGGCAACGGTCGTATATCAAGAGCTATAATGAATTGGCTTTTAAGCAAAAAGAAGATACCACCAATTTATATTGATCAAAAATCTAGAAAAGAATATTATGATGCGTTATCAAAAATAGATTTAGAAGAAGACCTAGTTCCATTTATTATGTTTATTGAAAAAAGAATCATTCATACTATGATTGAATTATATAAGTATTTATTTGTTGATGAGATAGATGAAGAAAAAATAGACGAGGAAACTGAAATTAATGAAAATTAATAAAATAAAGAAAGCAACTAAGGCATATTAGTTGCTTTCAGTTTCTTTATATATTGATGAATCAAAGTTATGTTCACCATCTTCTTTTGATATAAGTGTGTTTGTATCAATTAAGAAGTAATCATCTTTTAAAATACTAGTTCCATCACTAGTTATAGGATCATCCCAAGTTAAGTCAAGATGTAACCATTTTCCTTCTATGTAAACTAAGTTCCATTCATGAGTAGCAGATGATATTCTGTAATTTTTAACACCCATTTTTTCTAAGAATAGTTGCATTGCATCAGTATATCCACTACAAATACCTTTTCCGTTAAACAAAACACCATAAGCAGTAGTAGAAGAGGACTTAACACTTCCTTTAGTATTATCTTTATCATATGATGTATTATTTATTATATAATCATGAAATATTTTTATGTTTTCTTTAACGCTTTTAGATGAATCATAATTTTCTTTGTATATTTCATCTACTTTTTTATTTAAAGCATTTACCATATTATCATCGTATTTAACTGTTTTTTTTAAAGTAACTATACCTGAGTTAGTAATTGATGTTTTAATTTTATTAAAAGTGTTATATGGATGAACAAAGTTTGATATATCTGTTAATAATGATTTATTATTTACCATTTCCTTTGTATCTGATATACAGTTCTCATATTTTACATCACACTTAAACTTATATTCATTATATCCAGCATCTAAAAATGTGTATATTGCGTTTTTAAGTTCTTTTTTATTTGTTACATCTGTATCATTATATATTTGTACAAATTCATAATCTTCTTTTTTTATATAATCATTACTTACTAGTTCTTGCCTTATTTCCGGTACTAAATACTTATTATAAAAATAAGTAATGTTACTTTCTATATCATCTTTTTTTACAACGTAAAACGTAAGTATTAATCCAAATATTATTATAGTTACAACTATTTTAGCTATTTTATTCAATTCTATCACCATAAATATTATATCAGTAAACATAAAAAAAAAGAAGTAAAATTACTTCGTTTCATTTATTTTTTTAGCAAGACTTGATTTAATACGAGATGCTTTATTGTCTTTAATAATTCCCTTGTTAAGAGCTTTGTCGATTCTTCTATTAGCTATTTTAACGTTTTCTTCATTTAAATCCTTTAAAGCTTTTTTAACTGCAGTTTTCATAGCACCTTTAACATCAATATTTGATTTATGGTTACTGTTTGCAACTTTAACTCTTTTTTTAGCACTCTTAATATTTGGCATATTCTCACCTCCTGGGTACATAACTTCTTATAGTTTATCAAAAAAAAATTAAAAATGCAATAAAAATAGTAATTTTTGATAAAAATATAGGTGAGGTGA
>CAVAWS010000008.1:3885-5336 GCA_963592455.1 Paratractidigestivibacter sp.
GCATAGTATAGATTTAAAAAAATATGAACTTAGAACTGATATGGTACTTGATAATAATGAAGAGGTAAAAAGTAATAAAGAAAATAGAAGTTATGTAAATAAAGACGTTAACGTAAGTTTAATAAATGACGATCCTTTTTCTTATGTGACGTTAGAATTTACTGATATTACTGATACTGATCATAAAGACATGGTATCACTAGTTTTTAAAGAAGAGTTAGAAAAGTATTTAAAGATGTATAATTGTAATTTAAAAACTAAGTATTTAATAGTTGGACTAGGTAATATTAAGTCAACACCTGATTCACTTGGCCCTCTTACAATAGAGAAAATAATTACTACAAAGCACTTATTTGATATTAATGAAGCAGGGGAGAATTTTTCTTGTGTATCAGCTTTTTCGCCTGGTGTAACAGGAGTAAGTGGCATAGAAACATATGATTATGTAAAAGGTGTTCTTAGCATGGTAAGGCCTGATATTTTAATAATAGTTGATGCCTTATCATCTAGCTCTATATCAAGAGTAAATAAATCAATACAAATAAGTAACAAAGGAATTATGCCAGGTTCTGGTATTGGAAATGAAAGAAATGAATTATCAGAAAAAACACTTGGTATTCCTGTTATATCAGTAGGGGTACCAACTGTAACATCTGCATCAACAATTGTGTTTGATACAATAAATTACATGATGAAAAATTATGCATATAATAAAGAAAATCAAAATAAAAAATCATATAAATTAATAACAAAACCAGTTAATTATTTAAAGAGCAATTCATCTATAAATGAAGATGATAAAAAAACTCTTTTAGGATTAGTTGGAATGTTAAGTGAAAATGAGCTAAAAGAACTTATATATGAGGTTTTAACACCAATTGGATATAATCTTATGGTAGCGCCTAAAGAGGTGGATTTTTTAATAGATAATTTAAGTAGTATACTAAGTTTTGGTATAAATAACACAATTCATAAACTATAGTTTTAATTCGACATTTATGACATATACTTTTTGATATTATGATGTCAAGGTGATTATTATGAAACAGTTTAAATCAAGGAAAATAAAAAAGAAAAAGAATGTTTTAAAGTATGTTTTTATGTTCTTTTTCTTTTTTGCATATGTATTTATGATTAAGTTTCTTAGTAATCATAAATTAAAAAAGGATTATTTATCTAAAAATGCAAACATGTACGATGTAAATTACTTAGATGTTATTAATAAAGGTATAAATAAAGTTATTAAAAACCCCAGCTACATGTTAGACAGAAATATTTATTTATCTTTAAAAAAGACAGTTATTGTATCTAAAAAAATTAATAAAAAAACTAATAATCTGTATAATAATAAAAAAACTACCATATACTTATATAATACTCATCAAACTGAAAAATATAAAGATTATGATGTATATGATGCTGCAGTTTATTTAAGTAATTTATTAAACGAG
>CAVAWS010000009.1:0-3042 GCA_963592455.1 Paratractidigestivibacter sp.
CTGCACCCATGTCATCAATATTTGTCGTAACAGTGCATGAACCCTTAACAGCAGATTCACAAGCTTTTTTAATTTGCTCTTTATTAAATGAAACATTTTTAAATTTTCCTTTTTTTCTTGCTCCAAATTGTATATATAAGTAGTTTGAATCCATCTTATATTTCCAACCTTTTTTAATTTCTACTACTTCCTCAGAACCATTCTTAGGTGGTTTATAGTATTTTTTATTTTTTTTAGTTAATAAAACTTCATTCCCACTAGAATCAGTGAAATATCTATATTTTTCTCCATTTATATAGTATATATCAGACCCATAAGATATCATAAGTTTGTAATCATCCGAATTAATATCATAATAAGGTGTACAATTATATGTAGGATAAAATTCATATACACCATTACCATTTCTATCTTGAGCTTCAACTTCTGTTGCAAACTTCTGCCCACCACATATATCATCATTCATCATTTTATATGCAATTTCTTTTTGAATATCCATAAAATCATTTATCATGGTATCTGCTTTTGCTTTATTTAATCTTGTAATTATTAAATTTGCTCCTATTATTCCTACTATTGCAAGGAGCACTATTACTGCAAGTAATTCTATTAACGTAAAACCTTTATTTTTATTGTCCACAAGTAACACTTCCTACTCTTATATATTTCATGTTTATAATATCATATTACCCCCCCCAGTCAATGATTTACGAACTTGTTTACAACTTTAAAAATTTAGACAAATTAAAAATCGATAAAATCAATTATGATGATATCGATCTAACAATAAGACTACTTAAAAAGTAGCTATAAAGACTATTTTTTAGCCAAATCAATTTTTTATTTACAACTATAACTTATCATAATGTGTCCACATTCTTATAATATGAATTTCATGTTTTTTTTCATCAACTTCATATACTATTCTATGTTGTCTATTAATTCTTCTAGAATATAAACCATTTAAATCACCACTTAGTTTTTCATACGAAGGTGGGTAGCAGAATGGATTTTCATCAGCAAAATTAAAATATTTTTGCAATTTTCATCTAAGTCCGAGCTTTTCAATTTAATTTTGTCTTTTTCGGCTTTCTTTGAGAATTTTATTACATATTTTTTACCATTCTTCATCTGGATTAAACTCCTTAGCTTTATCCCAATTTTCATTTTTTCTAATATCATTTATATCATTTACTAATCCAGGAATACTTGATAGGTATAAAATCTCTTCAATACTTTTCCACTCATCTTCAGAAATTAATACAGCATTTTTACCTTTATCATTTACAATTGTAATTGGATTAAATAGGGCATTTACATCTTCCACTAATTGAAATAAATCTTGTTTTGCTTTTGTAATATTAATAGTACTCATAAGCATCACCTCGCATTTAAATTGTAATGTATTTTTTAACGAATGCCAAGTGTTTAATAATATTATTTAAATTTTATACATTAACTTTATCTTTTATCTTCTTTATTACTTTTTTCTCTATTCTAGATATGTAACTTTGAGATATATTTAACTTTTCTGCTAGTTCTTTTTGAGTTATTTCCTTAGTACCAAATAAACCATATCTTAATTTCATTATTTCCTTATCCCTTGTAGGTAATTTATTTATCTCATTTAATAATATTCTTTTTAAGTCATCATCTTCTAATTGTTTTGTTACTATATCTGGTTCTGTTCCTAATATATCTTCTAATTTTAACTCATTTCCTTCTGCATCATATGATAATGAGTCTTCTAATGATACATCAAGTGCTCTTTTCTTATTTTTTCTTAAGTACATTAATATTTCATTATCTATACATCTTGATGCGTAGGTAGCTAATTTTATGTTCTTATTCATCTTATATGTATTAATTCCCTTAATTAAACCTATTGTACCTATGCTTACTAAATCCTCTAAGTCTATTTTAGTATTTTCATACTTTTTAGATAAATATACCACTAATCTTAAATTATGCTCTATAAGTTTATTTTTAGCATTCATATCACCATTTTGAAATAATAATAAATACTTTTCTTCATCTTCTTTTGATAGAGGTTCTGGTAATATATCAGATGCTCCAACAAAGAATATACTATTTACCTTTCTAAATAACTTCTTAATAAAGCTAATAATCTTTTTCATTTATATCACCCTTTCTAATAATTTTCTTTGCAATAATAAATCTACATCACCCATGTCAAAATTATTGTCACTTATACAGGCTAGAACTTCTTCTTCTATTTTTTTACCATTTATGATTAATTCTTTTATTTTAAAACACTTAAGTAAACTTTTATTATTAACTGTATGACATGGTACTAGTATACATCTAGGATTATAATTCTTAAGTACTCTTTTATTAATGACTATAATAGGTCTTTTCTTATATGGATCATATAAATTATTACCGGTATCTAAAAAGGCACTTAAATTAAGTTTTTTACCATTTAAAAGAGTAATTATAACGTTATACTTATTAGATAAAACTTCTTTTTCTTCTTTAACTTTTTTAATATATAAAAATATTATTACAGGTGATAATAAAATAACTAATACTAAGTTAATACTAAAACCATTATTAATAAATAAGAAACCTGCACTCTTATAAGAAAAAGTATTATTAACAAAGTATAATGCACCACCTAACACAATACTAAGTAAATAAAGATATGCTATGTTAGATAATGTATATTTAATATTTTTATACCCAAAAGATACTAAAACCATGAGAATTGATATTACAACTTTAATTAAAAACAAGGTAAATGAATTAATACTTAAAAACAAGGAAAACATACTTAAAGAGCCTATAAGTGCTCCAAGAAATAGTCTAAATATCTTTTTATTTCTTTTAAGTATTATAGATACACCAATAAGCAATAGTAAATCTAAAATAAAATTTATAAACAAAACTAAATCTACGTATACTTTCATTTATATCACCATAAATGAAAGTATATAAAAAAGACACTAATTAAAGTGTCTAATTATAGTTTTTTATTTTAAAATATTATAATTTAATATAGAAGATAATATTAATAAAATG
>CAVAWS010000010.1:0-2948 GCA_963592455.1 Paratractidigestivibacter sp.
AAGTATATCTTTTGGTATGGTAATTTTTTTCTTAGGTTTCTTTTTAAAATAAAGTATTAAAGATATAATAGCTAATAATATTATTATAAAAAAAACAATTATAAGTGGTAGTACGTTATATAAATAAGGACTATTTAAATCAACTTTTGTTTGCATAATTATGCTCCTTTACAAGCTTAATAACATTAATAGCTAAAGTATCCACACTATCAATATTAATATTATTTACTCCATACTTTTTTAATTTCATTTTAATTCTTGAAGACACTTCTTCTCTTACATTTCTTTCTGATACATATATACTTTTATTTTTTAATATATAATCTGGTATCAAATAATTATCTTCTATATCGTACAATAACTCTTCTTTTAAAGGCATATCTTCTATGTTAAATATCAAAACATCATTTTTTATAAGAAGCTTTTTTAACAATGACTCATCTAATTTATCTATTCCAGATACATCAGTAAAGATTACAACCATTGCCTTAGCTCTAGAATTATTAACTAAAAACTGAAGTGTGTCATTTAATGTTTTAACGTTTTTCTTTTCCATTGTTTTATCATAATTTGTAAGTATACTTTCTATGTTTTCTAAACCAGATTTTAAATTAAAAAACTTAATTTTATTTTCCTCATTAAAAAATGCACCAACATAATCACCATTTTTATTTACTAAGTACGAAAAAGTTCCAGCTGCATACAAGGCTAAATCCTTTTTTTTACTTTCATCTTTTGATAAAGCATTCATTGATATATTAGTATCAAGAACTAGGTAAATATTATGCTTTCTTTCTGCTATAAACTGTTTAACTAAAAGACTATTTACCCTGGTAGATGCCTTCCAATCTATATCTTTTATATTATCTCCAACGACATATTCTCTTAGGTTATCAAAATTCATACTTCTTCCAACAAAAATAGAATTATAACTACCATCTAAAAGGCAAGAAGACTTTCTATTTATATTTAAATATAAGTTAGCAGCTATTTTATTAATATATTTTAATTTCATGGTGTTTGTACTGCTCCAACTATTATATCTATTAAGTTTTCAGTTAAAATATTATCTGATATAGCTTCAAAAGAAAGCATGATTCTGTGCCTTAAAATGCTATGAGATAAAGCTTTAATATCATCTGGTATTACAAATGTTCTTCCGTTTAATAAAGCATACGCCTTAGATGCTTCCATAAATGCAATAGCTCCTCTTGTACTAGAACCTGCTTCTATGTATTTTTTAATATCATGACTTGTTATTATATCAGGATGCCTTGTTAAATATATAATATCTGTAATGTATTTTTTTATAGAATCATCTATGTATACCTTTTTAGTTATACTTTGTAAGAACTTTAAGTCTTCTGTTGTAATAATAGGTTTATCTTTTACAAATACGTTTTTTTCTATTCTATTTAATATTTCTATTTCCTCTTCTATTGATGGATAATCTAACTTTTCTTTAAGCAAGAATCTATCTAACTGAGCCTCTGATAAAAGATATGTTCCTTCCTGCTCTACTGGATTTTGCGTTGCTATTACAACAAATATCTCTGGAAATTTATATATCATACCACCAATACTCATTTGTCTTTCTTGCATAGCTTCTAGTGTAGCACTTTGTGTTTTAGAACTTGATCTATTAACCTCATCTAATAATACAAAGTTAGCATAAATAGGTCCTATTTTTGTATCAAAAGTGTTTTTAGCATAATTAAATGTTTGAGTACCTATTATATCACTAGGTAATAAATCAGGAGTACACTGTATTCTAGAAAAACTACCTGCAAAAGCATCAGTCATAACCTTTGCAGCAGTTGTCTTAGCAAGACCTGGTACTGACTCAAGCAAAATATGCCCATTAGCCATTAAAGCAATTAATAAAGATTTTCTTAAGTTATCTTGACCAACTATTTTATTATTATAATACTTTTGTATTTTATCTAATATTTCAATACTTTTATTTAATTCTTCTTGTTCTATGTTATTTTTCTTATTATAGTTATTTACATCCATATTAAAACTCCTTTTTATCATATATCTAATTATACAATAAATCACTCTAAAAAAAAAGAAACAAAATAAAAGAAGCCTATTTAGCTTCTACAATTAACTTAATTGCGGTTCTTTCTTCACCATCAATTACTATATCAGTAAAAGCTGGTATACAAACCAAATTCTTTCCTGATGGGGCAACAAAACCTCTTGCTATTGCAATTGCTTTAATAGCTTGATTAAGTGCTCCTGCACCAATTGCTTGAACTTCTACGCTACTTTTTTCCCTAAATACGTTTGCAAGCGCTCCTGCTACACTACTTGGGTTTGACTTACTGGATACTTTAAGTGTTTCCATATTTATTTCCTCCTTAATATTTTGTTCATTATAAATATATTAAAGGAAATTCATAAATATTACTCACTTATATATTTTATACAATTTTTTGTTATCATAATTTTTAGATGGCTTTTTTAGTATAATTCTATATATTATTTCACAAATCAGATAAAATGAATAATATATTTTTTTTACTTTATTTACATTTTTATAATACAAACCAGTATCTTCTTTTTTCACTTTTAAAAAACCTTCATAAAAATAATATTTATTACTTAATAAAATATCAAAGTCCTTAGGGGTAAACTTATAACATGGTTTATTAATATCTATGATACCTAATTTATATAATATAATTGAAACAAATTCACAACAATTATGAGCTTTATATACTTTACAGCCACTATTAATAGTAACTAATAACATAGAAATATAATTAAACATATATTTATTATCTTTTTTTATTTCATTTATGAATTTAATAATATCTTCATATTTTTTATTACTTATTGGTATCTTGAATATTTTACATTTTAAATTTAAATTTTTCTTACTTACAAGATCAGCACGAGTCTCTTTAACAAATCCTGATACAACTGGTGCTTTATTATAT
>CAVAWS010000011.1:0-6563 GCA_963592455.1 Paratractidigestivibacter sp.
ATATTATCTCTTAAATTAGCTGAATTAGAGGTATTTATTAAGAAAAATAATATTTATCCTATAGTTTTATTAGATGATATATTCAGTGAACTAGATGAAAATAAAAAAAATAATATTATAAAATATTTTAATAATAAGATTCAAATTTTTATATCTACTACAGAAATAAATGATATTAAGCAAAGTTTTAAGGAAAATTCAGATATTTTCGTAGTTGATGATGGAAAAATTAGTAAGGAGGAATAAACATGGCAGAACAAAATGAACATTATGATGCATCCGATATACAGGTTTTAGAGGGGCTTGAAGCAGTAAGAAAAAGACCTGGTATGTATATAGGAACAACTGATGTAAAAGGATTACACCACCTAGTATGGGAAATAGTAGATAATGCTATAGATGAATCACTAGCAGGATACTGTAATAATATAGAAATAGTAATAAATAAAGATAATTCAGTAACAGTAAAAGATGACGGTAGAGGTATACCAGTTGATATACATCCAAAAACAAAAATTTCAACTGTTGAAACTGTTTATACGGTTTTACATGCTGGAGGAAAATTTGGTGGAGGCGGATATAAAGTATCTGGAGGACTTCACGGTGTTGGAGCATCAGTTGTTAATGCGTTGTCTAAATGGGTAGAAGTAACAGTTTATAAAAATAGTAAAATTTATAAAATTAGATTTGAAAATGGTGGACATACAAAGGAACCTCTTACTGTAGTTGGTGAATGTGAACCAAATAGAACTGGTACTTGGGTAACATTTAAACCAGATCCAGATATTTTTGATACTGATATTTATGATTATGAAACATTAAAAGTTAGGGTAAGAGAACTTGCTTTCCTAAATAAAGGTTTAAAAATAACGTTAAGAGATGATAGAGATGATGAAGATACTACTGGAGAAACATTCTTATATGAAGGTGGAATATCAGAATATGTAAGGTTTATAAATAAAGGAAAGACACCTATACACGATGATGTAATTCATTTAGAAGGTATGGAGGACAACGTATTTTTTGAAGTAGCATTACAATATAATACTGGTTATAATGATAATATTTATTCATTTGTTAATAACATTAATACTCATGATGGTGGAACACATGAGGAAGGTGTTAGAAGAGCTTTAACAAGAGTAATTAATAATTATGCTAGAAAAACAGGTATTTTAAAAGATAAAAGCGAGTCTCTAACAGGAGATGATGTTAAAGAAGGTATAACTATGATTATATCTTGTAAGCATCCTAATCCACAGTTTGAAGGTCAAACAAAGGGAAGATTGGGTAATTCAGAAGTAAGAAAATTAGCTGATAAGGTATTTGCTGAAGGATTTGAGAAATTTTTATTAGAAAATCCAGATGAAGCTAAAATTATAATAAATAAAGCCCTTTTAGCATCTCGTGCAAGAAATGCTGCAAAAAAAGCTAGAGAAATAACAAGAAAAAGTGATTTAACAACAACAAATTTCTTTGGTAAATTATCAGATTGTAAAAGTAAAGATCCAAAAGTATCTGAAATATTTATAGTCGAGGGAGATTCGGCTGGTGGATCTGCCAAAAAAGGTAGAGATTCAATGACACAAGCTATTCTTCCTTTAAGGGGTAAAATATTAAATGTTGAAAAAGCTAGATTAGATAGAGCTTTAGGAAACGAAGAAATTAGAACTATAATAACTGCATTTGGTACAGGAATAGGTGATGAGTTTAATCTAGAAAAATTAAGATATGACAAAATAATAATCATGACCGATGCCGACGTTGATGGAGCTCATATCAGAGTATTATTATTAACTCTATTTTATAGATTCTTTAAGCCAATTGTTGAAGCAGGACATGTTTATGCTGCCCAACCTCCTTTGTTTAGAATAATGCATGGTAAAACAAGAAAATATGTATTAGATGAAGAAGAAAAAGAGGCTTATTTAGCGTCATTACCAGAAAATGTTAGATCAAGAGCTGAAATAGCTAGAATGAAAGGTCTTGGTGAAATGGATGCAGAAGAATTAAATGAAACAACAATGGATATTGAAAAAAGAACATTAAGAAAAATAACTGTTGATGATTGTGTTGTAGCAGACTCTATGTTTACTAAGTTGATGGGAGAAGAAGTAGAGCCAAGAAGAAAATTTATAGAAGAAAATGCACAATATGTTAAGAATTTGGATATATAGGAGGTGACTTAGATGGAAGAAAATAATAATGTAAATGAAAATGAAAAAGAATATGGTGGAACATTTCATGAAAGAGATAGTCATGCAGAAAATGATATAGTAAAAGAAATTTCTGATTCTTTTCTTGATTATTCAATGAGTGTAATAACATCTCGTGCGATACCTGATTTAAGAGATGGATTAAAACCAGTACATAGAAGAATATTATGGTCTATGTTTGAAGAGGGAAATACGCCAGATAAGCCACATAAAAAGTCAGCTACTACAGTTGGTTATGTAATGGGACATTATCATCCACACGGAGATTCTTCTATATATGAGGCGATGGTAAGATTAGCTCAAGATTTTAACCAAAGATATATGATGGTAGATGGACATGGTAACTTTGGTAATATAGAAGGAGATGGAGCAGCAGCTTATCGTTATACAGAAGCACGTTTATCAAAGATATCATTAGAAATGTTAAGAGATATAAGAAAAGATACCGTAGATATGGATCCAAACTTTGATGAAACAAGTTTAGAACCAACAGTTTTACCTTCTAGATTTCCTAACATCTTAGTTAATGGTTCAATGGGAATTGCAGTAGGTATGGCAACTAATATACCACCACATAATTTATCTGAAGTAATAGATGGATGTGTTGCATTTATTGATAATCCTGATATAGATACATTAGGATTAATGCAATATATTAAAGGCCCTGATTTTCCAACAGGTGGTATAATATTAGGTAATTCAGGTATAAAAAAAGCATATGAAACTGGTAGAGGTTCTATAACAATAAGAAGTAGGGCAACTATTGAAGAAAAAAAGAATCATAGTCAAATTGTTATTACAGAAGTACCGTATGGTGTAAATACTTTAGAATTAAAAAATAAGGTAGCAGAGTTAGTTCATAATAAAATAATAGATGGTATTTCTGATTATCATACTGATTTAAAAGATGGCGTTAAAATAACAATTACTTTGAAAAAGGACACAAATCCTCAGGTTGTATTAAATAATTTATATAAACATACTAATTTTCAAATAAATTATGGTATCATTTTCCTTGTAATTGACAATAGAACACCAAAAACATTAGGTTTAAAGGATATAATTTCAAAATATATAGATCATCAAAAGGAAATAATAATCAGAAGAACAAGATATGATCTAAAACAAGATGAAGCTCGAGTTCATATATTAGAAGGTTTAAAAATAGCCTTAGATAATATTGATGAAGTAGTAAGTATAATAAGAAATTCAGATTCTGATCTAGATGCTCAAGAAAAATTAATGAGTAAGTTTAAATTATCTGAAACTCAGGCTAAAAGTATATTAGACATGAGATTGAAGAGATTGACCGGATTAGAAAGAGGAAAAATAGAGGCAGAATTAGATGAATTATTGAAAGAAATTCAAGAATTGAAATCTATTTTAGAGTCAAATGAAAAAGTAATGGAAATAATTAAATCGGAATTATTAGATATCAAGAAAAAATATGGAGATGAAAGAAGAACTTCTATAGATATGACTGCAATAGATTATATAGAAGATGAGTCTTTAATTCCTGTAGAAGATATAATAATAGCGTTAACTAAAAAAGGTTACATAAAAAGAATGTTAACTAATACATATAAATTACAAAATAAAGGTGGAGTAGGAATAAAGGGTATGTCTACAAATGAAGAAGATTTTGTTGATATATTAAAATCAGGCACTACACACAATTATGTATTATTCTTTACTAATAAAGGAAAGGTTTATAGAATAAAAGGCTACGAAGTTCCTGAATATTCAAGACAATCAAAGGGATTGCCTATAATCAATCTATTACCTATTGAAAAAGATGAAAAAATTAATAATATTTTATTAGATTCTGGTGATGAAGATAACAAGTATTTAATTATTACAACTAAAAAAGGATTAGTAAAGCGTACGAATGTTTGTGAATTTGAAAATATTAGAAAAAATGGTAAAATTGCAATTTCACTAAGAGATGATGATGAAGTTTTATCAGTTCATTTTACTACAGGAAATGATGATATTGTAATTGCATCAAATGATGGTAGAATGATAAGATTTAATGAAAATGAAGTAAGAATCATGGGTAGAACAGCCGGGGGTGTTAAGGGTATTGAATTATCTGATGATTGCTTCTGTGTTGGATCAGAAATAGCAAAAGAAGGACAAGATGTACTTGTTGTAACAGAAAAAGGTTATGGTAAAAAGACAGATATAAATGAATATAGATTAACTCATAGAGGAAGCAAAGGAGTTAAAACTTTAAATATAACTGAGAAAAATGGAACAATTGTATCATTTAAAACAATTAATGATAATAAGGATTTAATGATTATTACCGATCAGGGAATAGTAATAAGAATTTCTGCTGATAAAGTATCTAAAATGAGCAGAGTAACTCAAGGAGTTAAATTAATGAATTTAAGAGAAGGTCAAAAAGTTTCAACTGTATCAATAGTTGATAAAGAAGAGGAATCTTCAGAAGAAAATGATAATACAATTGATAAAGATTCAGAGAAAAAGTAATGTTTCACGTGAAACATTACTTTTTTATTAAATTAACTTGATTAATTTTTAATTATATAATAAAATAATACTGCACAACGGAAATGTTGGAACCAGGTCAGGATTGAAAGATAGCAGCCTTAACAACCTCTATTCGTGTGTGCTTTTTAATTTAAGGTGAAAAATGAAAGATAAGTATATGGAATTAGCTATAAAAGAAGCTAAAAAAGCAAAAAAATCTGGCGAAGTTCCAGTTGGAGCTGTTATAGTTAAAAATGATAAAGTGATAGCCAAGGCACATAACTTGGTAGAAAAAAAGCACAATTGCTTACTTCATGCTGAATTAGTAGCAATAAAGAAAGCCTCAAAAAAAATAAAAAATTGGAGATTGTTAGATTGTACAATGTATGTTACATTAGAACCATGCAAAATGTGCAAAAGTGCAATATCACTTTCAAGAATTAATAAAGTAATATATAGTTCTGACTCTAATAATAAAATAGACATAGATAATCATAAATATTTTAAATATGAAAAATATAAAAATATTACTGATAATATTATTCAGATGTTTTTCAAAAACAAGAGGAATGTTTCACGTGAAACATTGAAAAAGATAAAAGATAAAAGTAGTTAAAATAGTCTTTTATCTTTTATTATTTTTAAGAAAATGTTATAATTTATTAGAAGGTGATTTTATGCAATATCAAACGTTATATAGGAAATATAGACCAAAAAAATTTGAACAAATATATGGTCAAAAAAATATTGTAAAGACATTATTAAATATAATCAAAAATAATAAATTAACTCATGCATATTTATTTACCGGTCCAAGAGGAACGGGTAAAACGAGTTCTGCAAAATTATTTGCTAAGGCTGTGAATTGTCAAAATAATATAACTGGAGATGCATGTAATGAATGTGATAATTGTTTATCATTTAATTCAAATAGCAATCCTGATATAATAGAAATCGATGCAGCATCAAATAATGGGGTAGATGAAATAAGAGAAATAAAGAATAATGTTAATTTAGTGCCTTCGATGTCAAAATATAAAATATACATAATAGACGAAGTCCATATGTTGTCTATAGGAGCTTTTAATGCTTTATTAAAAACTTTAGAAGAACCACCTGAATATGTTATTTTTATTTTAGCAACAACAGAACCTCAAAAAATACCAGCAACTATCATTTCAAGATGTCAGAGGTTTGATTTTAAATTAATTTCTGATAGCGAAATGAAAAATTGCTTGAGTAATATAATAAATCAAGAAAATATTGATATAGAGGATGATGCTCTTTTAGAAATAATAAATAATTCTAGAGGAGGAATGAGAGATGCAGTAGGACTATTAGATCAAGCTTTTGCTTTTTCCGATGGAAAAATAATTAAATCTGACATCGAAAACTTATCAGGTAATATATCTGACGAAGAAACGAATGAATTTATAAAGAATATAGTAGATAATAAACTTGATTTTATTTTACAATTCAGTGAAAAAATATATTCAGATGGTAAAGATTACGAAGTGGTTTTAAATAAAGTTATAAATATTCTTCGTGAGAATTTAATTGATTATAAAATAAAAAAAGAGTGTAACTTAAAAATTAATGATACAAAGCTTATATTTCTAATTGATGAATTAGAAAAACTTTATGAAAAAATAGTAATATTTTCAAATAAAAAATTAATATTTGATGTAGGCTTAATTGAATTATTAAATTTAAATATTTCTAATGTTCCACGTGAAACATTAAATCAGACTAACACAAATGATGTTCCACGTGAAACATTAGAAAAATCAAAAAACATTGAAAACAATAAAAAAACATATGTTCCTGATAAAGTGAAAATAAATAATATAT
>CAVAWS010000011.1:6573-8754 GCA_963592455.1 Paratractidigestivibacter sp.
ATATATTAGTGTTAGCTTCTAAAAATGAATTAATGCAATTAAAAGAATCTTGGAAAAAAATAAAGAAATTATTAATATACGAAGAAAATAAAATGACAGCAGGATTACTTCTAAAGTCAATGCCAGTAGCAGTTTCTAAAGAAGGTATTATTTTAGAGTGTGAAACTGAACAAACAATTGAAAGAATAAATAATAATTTAGATAATGTAAAACAGATAATAGAAAAAATATATAATAAAGTAGATGATATTATTTGTGTTCCAAAAGCATTTTGGACTGAAAATAGACCAATATATGTTGAAAAAATGAAAAACAAAACTATGAAATATATTTCAGAAGTAAACAATAATGAATATAATATATTAAATGAATTTAATGAATTCGTTGAAATGGAGGAAAAATAAAATGAATTTACAAAATTTAATGAAACAAGCTCAATCAATGCAAAATAATTTAATGAAAGCAAAAAAGGAAATTGATAATAAAGAATTTATTGGTAAATCAGAATTGGTAGAAGTAACTATCTATGGTAATAAAAAAATAAAATCAATCAAAATAAAAGAGGATACTTCTTTAGAAAAGGATGATCTTGAAATATTAGAAGATATGATAACTTTAGCCGTTAATGATGCAATGAATAAAATTGATAAAGAAACAAAAGAAAAAATGGGGAGCCAAGCAGGAATGCTTAGTGGATTAATGTAAAAAATGTATCCAGAAGGTTTTCAAAAAATAATTAATGATTTAAAATTGTTACCTGGTGTAGGAGAAAAAACTGCAGTTAGATATGCTTTTTCACTTTTAAAAATGAACGATGAAAAAACAAATGAAATAGCTGAAGATTTGGTTAATTTAAAAAATAATATAACATCATGTGAAATTTGCGGATGTATGTGTGAAAATAATGTATGTAAATATTGTAATAATAAGCAAAATGATGGCAAGATTATATGTGTTGTAGAAAAACAAAAAGATGTTTTTGTTTTTGAAAAAAGTGGAATGCATAACTGTAAATATCATGTATTAGGTGGACTTATATCACCAATGGATGGAATAAATCCGGAAGATTTATCAATAAATAAATTATTAAAAAGAGTGGAAGAAGAAAAAATAGAAGAAATTATACTGGCTTTACGTCCAGGAATAGAGGGCAGTACAACTTCTTTATATATAAAAAAAATATTGGAATTAAATAAAAATATAAAAATAACTCAAATAGCTCAAGGAATACCAATAGGAGCAGATATTGATTGCTTGGATGATTTAACTATAGAATTAGCATTAGAAAATAGGAATGAAATGGTATAAATTTAAATAATAATCATACCTTTTTATGAGGTGAAATGTTTAATGACTATACTAAAAATATTGAAAAAAATTATCATAGGATTAGTACTTTTGTTCGGGTATAATACATTTTTATCTTCACTAAATGTAATAGTACCTATAAACGTATTTACGATAATTTTTGCTTCTTTGTTTGATGTGCCTGGAATTATAGGGTTGGTTATGTTATATTTGGTTAATTTTTAAGGAGAAAATATGGTAGAATTTGTAGAACATCAATCAATTTATAATAATATTTTAAATAAAATTATAAATAAAAATATAAATGTGCATGCATATATGTTAGTTTGCGATGAAAAAGAAATTTTAGATAAAACTTCTATATTAATGGCAAAATCTTTAATTTGTCATAATAAATTTGATATTAATTGTAAAGAATGCAACATATGTAAAAGAATAGACAATAATGATTATTCTGAGCTACAAATTATTAATCCTATAAATAATAATATAAAAAAGGAGAGAATATTAGAACTTAGGACTCGCTTTCAGGAGAAACCTATAGAGTCTAAAAATAACGTATATATAATAAATGATTGTGAATTTTTAGGTTCATCAGCTGCAAATTCTATTTTAAAGTTTTTAGAAGAGCCAGAAAGTAACGTTGTTGGAATATTTACAACTAGAAATTTAAATTCTGTATATGATACAATTAAATCAAGGTGTCAGATAATTAAACTAAACAATAATATATCTGAAAAAGAATACATAAGAAGAACTTTAAATTTATCCAATGATGAACAAAAACAGACATTAGAATTTTTCTATTTATTAGAAAAAAATGATAAAATAGAGTTGTTTAATATGATGGACTCATTAGCAAATATATATAAA
>CAVAWS010000012.1:0-7040 GCA_963592455.1 Paratractidigestivibacter sp.
TTATAATACCAAGAGGATCAGTATTATACTTATGTTTATACCTAGCATCTGTTATATAAGGTGTATCAACTACTATTAATGTTGCATTTTCACCAACCTCTATTCTAGGTAATTCCTCATCATCTGTTAGTTTCATAAGTAAATCCAAGTCTGTATTAGTCATATCTGCTATACTTTTTATTTCTTCATCAGTTGGATTAATTAGGTCAATCCAGCTTTCTCTCTCTATTTTTTTTATCTCTTTAAACTCCATATTTTCATTTGTTTTATAAATGTTAATCATTACTACCACTCCTTTACTTTATAATCATCTTAATGGATGTTTATACTCTTTTGTCTTAGATAAAATTTTGTACTTATTTTCATCTTTCTTTCTAAATTCTTTTCTTTCATCCTGCGGCATATTATATATTTTATCTGCTATATCAATATGTAATATTCCGTATAAATGATCATACTCATGAGAAAAAACAGTTGCTTTAAAACCTTCAAACGTCTCTGTTTTTTCATTAAAATCTCTATCATAATATTTTACTTTTACACTATAAGGTCTTTTAACTAGTCCCATGTTATCCATACAGCTAGCACAAGCCTCAAAATAGTAAGTTTTTCCTTTTTCTTCTACTATTTTAGGGTTTATCATAACGATTTTTTTATCCTCAAAATAATCTTCTTTTAAAGCATCATACTCATCTGTTTTCATTATGTATATTATTTTTTTAGGAATACCAATTTGTATGGAAGATAGTGCTATTAAGTTTCCATTACTTCTACAATAATTAGATAATACTTCTATTTCTTCATTTAAATTAGGATCATCTTTTAATACATCAAGTGATAAACTTCTTAAGTACTCCTCATCTTTTTCTATGGTTCTTAATCTATATTTTTCATCACTAAATTTCATATTCATAAGCCTCCTTATGATTAGCGGTAAATGATAAGAAGTCAGTATTACAATCATATCCATTTATATTAAAATTAATAGCTCTTATAGTAGCAGCATGAGATACTATTAACACGTTTTTATAATTTTCTTTTTTTAATTTATCTAAGAATTCCTTAGTTCTTTTTAAAACGTCTTTTACCTTTTCAACTCCATTATAATCATTATTTAATTTATAATCCCAGTAGTTATGTTTAGAATATTCTTCATACTTCATGCCTTCAAACGCACCTAAATCTCTTTCAATTAAAAGATCATCTGTTACTATTTTACACTTATTATTAACTACTATATTAGCTGTTTCTATTGTTCTTTTAAGAGGAGATGTTATACATATATCAAATGAAACGCCACTTAACTTTTCTCTTATTTCAAGAGCTTCTTTTTTACCATCTGGGCTAAGACTTATGTTACTTTTACCCTGCATCAAACCTTTTTCATTCCAAGCGGTCCTACCATGTCTAATTACGTATATCTTCATAATAATCTTCCTTTAATATATTTATGTATTTTCCTTTTTCTTTTTCCCTAATAAATGCTGCATTAACTGCATTTATATTAAATTTTAAAAAGTCTTCACGGGTAAAATTAAAATACTTCTTTAACTTTTCATACTCCTTAGATAAAGTAATATTTGACACGGTATTATTATCAGTACTAATAGTTAATAAGACGTTTTTATTATATAACTCTCTTATTGGGTGTTTTTCATACTTATCAACTACCTTGGTTTGAATATTACTTGTTGGACAAACCTCTAAAGTAATATTTTTTCTTTTTACTTCATTTAAAACAAATTCATCTTCTAATATTCTTACACCATGACCAATTCTTTTTGCACCAAAACTTATTGCGTCTAATACACTTTTTGCACCGTCAGCTTCTCCAGCATGAATTGTAAAAGGTATGTTTCTTTTATTTGCAACATCAAATAAATTTTTATAATCTTTTGTTTTATATTTATTTTCATCACCAGCAAGATCAAGTGCAACAACACCTTTATTTAAAAAACTGTAAGCTGCGTCTATGGTTTTTAAATTGTCATTTTCACTTGCACCTCTCATCATACATAATATTAAATTAATTTTAATATTAACCATCTTAAAACCTTCTAGGACAGATGAAACTATCTCATCATAGTTTAAGCCATTTTTAGTATGAAATATTGGTGCAAATCTAACTTCTGCATATATAACGCCATCTTTTTCTAAATCTTGACCTAGCTCATATGCTATCCTTTTTAAATTATCCTTAGTTTGCATAACCTTTATAGGTAAATCAAACTTAGTTAAATACTCTTTTAAATCTACATTATCATCTCTTACTGATAAATCATTTTTAATATCTTCTTCTTTTACATCTAGTAAAGATGCGACCGTACTTTTTCTTACACTACCATCTAAGTGTAAATGAAGCTCCACTTTTTTCATAATATCACTATCCTTAATTATAATTATAACGCAATTTAAACTTAAAAAAAACACTAGTTTTTTACTAGTGTTAATTTTTAAATTGTGAATTATATAAATCAGCATAAAATCCTTGCTTTTTCATTAATTCTTCATGATTACCCTGCTCAATAATATTTCCATCTTTCATTACTAATATTATATCAGCGTTTTTAATAGTTGATAATCTATGTGCAATTATAAATGATGTTCTACCCTTAGTTAATTTATCCATTGCTTTTTGAACAAGTTCTTCTGTTCTAGTATCAACTGATGAAGTTGCCTCATCTAAAATTAGGAACGGAGCATCTTTTACCATACCACGAGCAATTGTAAGAAGTTGCTTTTGACCAGCTGAAATTGATTCACTATCATTTATTTCATAATTTAATGCACCTGGCAGTGAATTAACAAAATGTGATACTCCAACTGTATCAAGTGCCTTTTTTATATCCTTATCTGATACATTTTTCTTATTATACTTAATATTATCCCTTATAGTACCATGAAATAACCAAGTATCTTGAAGTACCATTATAAATAGATCATGAATATTTTCTCTTTTTAAATCCTTAATAGAAGTTCCATCTATTAATATATCTCCATCATTTATATTGTAAAACTTCATAAGTAAGTTAACCATAGTTGTTTTACCAGCTCCTGTAGGTCCTACTATTGCTACTTTTTCACCTGGTTTTACCTTACAGTTAAAGTCATTAATGATTACCTTATCTTCATCATAACCAAATTTAACATGTTTAAATTCTATGTTACCTTTTACTTTATTAACATCAAGTTTTTTCTTTAAGTTTGATTCATCAATCATTTCTGGTTCTTCAACAAACTCAAATACTCTTTCTGCTGCTGCACAAGTAGATTGTAAACTAGTCATACCTTGAGCTATTTGAGAAAGTGGTGATGTAAATAATCTAACATAAATCATAAACGCAACTATTACACCAAAACTAATATTACCATTTATTGTTAAAAGTGCACCAACTATGCATACTGAAACATATCCTAAATTACCAATAAAATTCATCATAGATGGCATAAGTCCTGATAAGAACTGACTCATTCTGTTACATTCAAATACGTTTTTATTTAACTCATCAAACTTTTTAGAAGCATCATAATTTCCGTTATAAGCCTTAACAACGTTATGTGATGAATATATTTCTTCTATATGACCATTTAACTTACCTAACTCAACTTGTCTTGCTAAGAAATACTTTTGAGATTTACTTAGTATAAATGACATAAACATAAATCCAATTAAAGATGCTACTATTGCAGTTATTGCAAGAATCCAGTTTGTTTTAAACATCATTATTATACAACCAATAAATAAAGCTATTGCAGAAACAAATGATCCAAGACTTTGTGACATTGTTTGAGCTATTGTATCAACATCGTTTGTAACACGAGATAGTATATCTCCTGTTGAATGATTATCAAAATATTTAAGTGCTAATTTATTTATTTTAATAGATATCTTTGTTCTTAAGTTTCTTGCAAAGTCATTAGCAACACTTGCCATTATAAATCCTTCTAAGAAGTTAAACAAAGCACTTATTAAGTAAATAGTAAGTAAGAATATAACTATCTTTTTAATAGCGCTCATATTTATCTTAGGTTTTATAATACTAGATATATTCTTAGGTAGTTTATCTAACTTAGAATATATACTTTTAGCTGATGATTTCTTTGTAATACCACTCATTTCATTTATAAATGTTATTTTATCATCAGTAGATATTTTTTTGCCTTCTATAGTACTTTCTGGTAATAATATTTTTTGAATACTTTTAGGCATATTACTAATCATCTTTAATGAATCACTTTTATTAACACTAGATAAGTTTTTAGATTCTTTCATAAATGATAACCTGTCTTCAGTCGAAACAGATACATTATCTATTTTTATTTCTGGTAAAATTATTTTCTTTATAGAATCACTCATGCCTAAAATATTATCAAAGATTTTATCTTGATTACTTTCACTTGACATTTCATACATAAACTTTTGAAAACTTAGTTTATCTTCATCAGATATATCACTTGATGAATTTATTTCATACATGGTATTTTCATCTATGTTAGGTTTTAAAACAAGATTAGAAACCTCTTTTATCTTATCTTCATTTAATGAACTAGAAATATCTTTACTTATAACTTCTATCTTGTTTTTATCTAAAACAAGTCCCTTAGACAACTCATCTGTTAAATCACTTAATTTATTAGGACCTATTATAGAAAACACACTAGATGCTGCTGCAAAAATAAGTGCTATTACTATAAATGGTATAAAACTATTTAAGTAACTTAAAAGTTTTTTTAACGTACCAGATAAATTTTTAGGCTTTTCACCTAATCCTCTATTTGGTCCATGCATTCTTTGAGGTCTTGATTCTCTTTTTTCTTCTTCATTATTCATTTTCAAGTTCCTCCTTTGATAATTGTGATAAAGCTATTTCCTTATATACTTTGCATTTCTTTAATAATTCTTTATGTGTACCACTTCCAACCATCTTTCCATTATCTAATACTATTATTTTATCTGCATTTATAATTGTACCAATTCTTTGAGCAACTATTATGTTAGTAGCTTTCTTAGTCGTTTTTTTAAGTTCTTTTCTAAGTACGTAATCAGTTTTATAATCAAGTGCACTAAATGAATCATCAAACACAAATATTTCTGGATTTCTTGCTATTGCACGAGCTATTGCAACTCTTTGTTTTTGACCACCAGATATATTAGTACCACCTTGTGATATTATTGCATTATATTTCTTTGGCATGTTTTCAATAAACTCTGTTGCTTGAGCTACTTTGGCAGCCTTTTTCATTTCATCATCACTTACTTTTTTATCACCGTAAGAAATGTTGTATTTAACACTACCATTAAACATAACAGCCCGTTGTGGAACATATCCTATTTTCTTATATAAAGCACTTAATTTATAATCCTTTATATTTTTACCATCAATTAATATTTCACCTTCTGTTACATCATAAAAACGCATAATAAGGTTTACAATGGTACTTTTACCTGATCCAGTTGATCCAATAAGTGCTAAGGTATCTCCACTTTTAGCCTTAAACGAAATATTTTTAAGTATGTATTCATCAGCATCTGGATACTTAAATGAAACATTTTTAAATTCAACATCACCCTTTAACTTAGTATCTAAGTCAAATGTACCATCAGTTATCTTTGCTTTAGTATCTAAAACTTCTCTTATACGATCTGCTGAAACACTAGCTCTTGGGTACATAACAAATATCATAGCAAGCATTAAAAATGCCATTATAACTTGCATTGCATAACTAGAAAATACAATCATATCACTAAATAAATTAAGTCTATCAAACATTCCTGCACTATTAATTAAACCTGCTCCAATAAAATATATTGAAAGAGGAAGTAAGTTCATTATTAAGTACATCGTAGGTGACATAATAGACATCATTCTTTGGTTAAACATTTGTGTATTAGTTAACTTATTATTACCTTCTTCAAACCTTGATTCTTGATATTTTTCAGCATTAAATGCTCTTACAACACGTATACCATTTAAGTTTTCTCTTGTCTTATCATTAATGTTATCGATTAATTTTTGAACAATCTTAAATCTTGGAAGTACAATAAGCATTAACGTAGTAATTACAGCAAGCATTACTAATACAGCAACTAATGTTGCAATACTCCATTTATAATTTTTACCTAGTATTTTAAGTATTGCCCAAACAGCTGTAATTGGTGCTTTAATAAGCATTTGAAGTCCCATTGATATAAACATTTGAATATTAGTTATATCATTAGTTGTTCTAGTAATTAAACTACTAGTTTTAAATTTCTTTATTTCTTCCATACTAAATTCTTGTACTTTAGTAAATAAAGTTTTTCTTGTCTTTTGCGAGAATGTAGCTGATATATAAGAAGTTAAATATCCAACTATAACAGCTGATACTAAAGAACCACCAGCACATAGTAACATGTAAGATCCTTGTGTTAATATATCAGACATTTTACTACCTTCTGTTTGAACAAGTTTAGTTATCTCTGACATGTAATCAGGTAATCTTAAATCAAGCCAAACTTGAAATACAATTAGCAAAACACATATTAAAACTAAAAAATAGTCTTTTTTATTAAATTCTTTTAATAACTTTGTCATAATTAATTCCTTTCTTATCTTAAATTATTTGATAATTTATCAATTACCTTAAAAAATACTTTTTTCTCTTCTAATGATATGCCATTTAACATTTCTTTTTCAAACTTATTTATTTTTACTTCCATTTTCTTATGTTTTTGTATACTTAAATCTGTTAACGATACCTCTTTTTTTCTAGTATCATTTTTAGAATCTTCTTTTTTAATAAGTCCGTTTTTCTCCATGGTCTTTAAAATACCAGATATAGTAGATCGTCTTAAGTCCATTTCTTTTTCTATATCACTTTGATATACAACTTTATTTTTATTTACAAATAAGTATCTTAATATTCTAGCTTGAACATGAGATATATTCATTACCTTTTCTTTTTTTATGTTTTGGCATATCTTTCTGTCTATTAAATTATTAAGTTTTTTTATTTCAAAAGCTACTTTTCTTTCCATTTTACTCACCACACTTTTGTAA
>CAVAWS010000012.1:7119-9914 GCA_963592455.1 Paratractidigestivibacter sp.
CTTTTGTAAGGTAACTAACAGAAATAATTCTATCATATATAACTAATAAGTCAATAAAAATCTTTATTAAAAATTATTAAAAAAAAGGTTAATTAATAACCCTTTATTTATTTTTCTTTTTATTTTTCTTAAGTCCAATAACAATAACAGAAGATAAAATTAATATTATTCCTAATAACAAAATATATTTTTTTACATTTGTACCAAAATATATTGTATTTTGTACTTTATCTACGTTATACTCATTTCCACTTATTTCTCCATATGCTATATCATCAATAATTATAGATATCTTTTCTAATTTTGAAGACTTGCTCTTAGATTTAATAGTAAGTGTACCTATATTAAATGTTCCCTTTTTTCCTTTATCTGTATATAACTGTATATTACCGTTATCTCCTGTACCCTGCCATGACTTATCTGTTTTAAAACTAGCAGTAACTTTACTAGTATTAAAATCCTTTACCCTAGCAGATACACTATATATTTTTTTATCTGATGTACCTTTTATCTTACATATTGCTTTTTCATTTATTTTATATTCTTTTTTATTACATTCTATTTTAATGTTTGCTGTTAATGCTTTAACATTAATAAATGGTATTATTATAAGCGATAATAATATTAAATAAATTATTTTCTTTTTCATATTTTCTCCTCTTTTTATATAGTTCTTTTCTAGTTTCTTAATAATTTCTTTAATCTTTTATACCCTAATATAGATATAATTAAAGTAATCGTTATTAAACTAATTATTAATCCTACTTTAAAATCACTTGTTTTTGGATTATTAATAGAAGAATTTGAATTATTATTTAAACCACTTGTATTATTTCCTGAATTACCATTATTAGAATTATTATTACTTGAATTATTACCACCAGAATTATTATTAGAATTATTATCTGTATTACTATTATTAGAATCATTTACAAATGATACTTGTATTTGTGAATCTCCTACTGCTACATCACTATATTTAACATCACTTAATGTTAATACTCCTGATACTTCTGTAGAATCTGAATCTTTTACAGTTAATTTTAATGTTCCTATATTAAATGTTCCTTTTTTAGCACTATCTGAATATAACTGTATATTACCATTATCTCCATTACCTTGCCATATACTATCTGCAGTAAAGCTGACATTTAAATATTCAGAATTAATTTTAGCAGATACACTACGTACTTCTTCGTCAGATGTCCCGGTAATTTTACATGTTGCAGTTTCATTTAAATTATAACTTTCTTTATCACACGTAATATTAATACTTCCTGTTAGTGCCTTTATATTAATTGGCATTATTACAATTAATGTAAATATTATTAAATAACTTATTTTCTTTTTCATAATATCAAACACTCCTTTTATTCAGATATTCTAAATGCTGGTGATACACCATATTTATATCCATTATGTATTTCATACCAACTACTGCCTTCTAAAGAATAGTTTCCATCTTCATCTACATAAATAAAATTACCTTGATAATGCATAGAACGTGTCCACCACTTAGTTGTAGTACCATTGTATTTTTTTATAGCATTAGCTTTATTCTTATCAGCACCTATACTTTTGTAATAATCTAACCATCTTGTTTCATTTATTGATGTAATACTTGGATAATTTATAATTCCATCAACGCCAACACTCTTTTCCATAGTAATATTATAAATTTCTTTTAATGATAATAAATATATATATCTAGTAGTTGCATCAGGGATTTCTCCTCCATTTATTTGGTTACCAGAATATTCAAGGTCCCATGATACCTTTGTTTCCATTATTCCTTTTTTTAACATAGGTTCTGCTTCTGTTATTGCATTATATAAAGTATAATTAATATAATCTGACAAACTATTTTCTGAATATATAGTTTCCTGAAAATAATTTTCTCCACAAAATCCTCCACTAGTTTCCTGAACTTTCTTCTGCATCTCCTTGTTATCTCTATATCTCCATGGAGTTGGAACACAAGCGTATCTTTTATAATTTTTATCAGTCATTGGTTTTAATTCAATAATATCTGCAAATTCAACTACAAAACCACAAGCTGTTTGTGAAAATGTTTTACTATCTGTCTTACATTCATCAGGAGTAGATTTATTTACTATTCTTAAAGTATGCTTTCCTAATGTACCTAAATCTATTTCTTTTGTGTCTCCAACTTTATACTGGTCTGTGTTTTCTGCTCTTACATTACCAATTATTGTTCCCCAACTATCTTTAGCAAACGAACTTGATTTATCACTACTAGTATCATTAGTACTATTATTAGTATCATTATCACTATTATTATTCTTACATTCAGAACCATTTGCAGTTAGACTTCTTACCTTTGCATATAACATTGCAACATCTTCTACTGTTATTTCTCCATTGTCTGATAAATCTGCTACTTTTATTGCTTCACTATTAATTATTGTTGTGTTTCCTCTTACATAAGAATATAAAAATGCTACATCAAGAGCTGTTAAACAACC
This sequence comes from Paratractidigestivibacter sp., assembly GCA_963592455.1. GTDB lineage: Bacteria > Bacillota_I > Bacilli_A > RF39 > UBA660 > Aphodocola. The sequence continues at coordinate 9,606 of CAVAWS010000012.1, forward strand.
ATCATTATTCATATCTCCCATCTGTCTTTCAGATGCTGAAAATTTACTTATGGTTTTTAAACTATTTTCTTTATTCATTACTTTAATTATTCCTGTATTATTTAAAATATAACAAATAAAACCTGCTATAAATAATACTAACATAACGCATGTTATTTTTAATATTTTTCTTTTTCTTAACACTTCATTACTTGGTCTTCCTACACCATTTTTAAGTACTCCCATATTTTTATCTCCTATTATATTTTATATGTTTATAATATCACAATACCCCCCCCCCGTCAAGGTTTTCATTTCATTGTGGAAAAG
>CAVAWS010000012.1:9924-17621 GCA_963592455.1 Paratractidigestivibacter sp.
AAAATAAAAAAAAATAAGCACTAAAGCTTATTTTTTGATGTTACTAATTATAAAGTTATAAATATTTTCTAACGAAATACCATTTTCTTTTAACAATTCTTCTGCGTCAAAATCAGTATGGAATTTTTTACTTATTCCGTAGTTTTTAACTAACATATCACAAGTTCCGTAATAAGAAGAAATATTTTGGCCATATCCACCCATTAATTCCCCATCTTCTAATGTAATTACAAGTTCATGATCCTTCTTTAAACTATTTAATAATTCTTCATCTATACCAGATAAGAATAATGGATTAACAACAGTTATATCAATATTTTTTTCTTCTTTTATCTTTTTAGCTACCAAAAGTGCTGTATCAATTAATTTACCAACAGCAAAAATAGCTACTTTACTTCCTCTTAATAAAATCTTGTTTTTATTATAAACGGAATAATCAGTGATATCTTCTTCATCATTTGAAGAAAATACTGCTGGCACTCTTATTCCAACTGGATGTTTCTTTTGTGTTGTAGCAAACTTAAACATGTTTTTATACTCACTTTTAGTTGCTGGTGATAAATATATAAAGTTAGGTATGTGTGCAAACATATTTATATCACATAAAGCAATATGAGTATCAGAATTCATTCCATATACACCAGGGCTTAAAACAAGCATAGTTGCTGGTGAATCATTTAAACATAAATCATGAGATATTTGGTCATAAGTTCTTTGAAAAAATGGAGCAAATGTTCCAAAGATCGCTGTTGCACCTGTCTTAGCTACCCCACTTGCCATTGCAACTGCGTTTTCTTCTGCTATTCCAACATCAATAAACTGTCCTCTTTTTACATATTCTTCTCTAACACCCTTTACAAATCCAAGACCAATTGGTGTTGCAGCATTTAAAACAACGCTTTTAGGATCGTTATCTAATAACTCTTTTATACTATAAAAAACAGTAGTATCATTATCACCTTGGTATTTGTATTTTCCGTCTTTTACATCAAAAGGACCACCTGCATGATAAGCTTCTCTATTTTCCTCTGCAAACTTTAATCCTTTACCTTTTATAGTATGAATATGTAAAACAACTGGATGATCTATGTCTTTTACACTATCAAATAATTCTAGAAGTTTATCTATATCATGACCATCATCTAAATAATGATATTCAAGTCCAAATGCCTCAAAAATATTATTTTTAGCACTTCCGTTATTTTTTCTTAACTCTTTTAAAGTTTTATACATTCCGCCATGGTTTTCTGCTATACTCTGATCATTATCATTAACTATAATAATTAAATTATTATTGTATTCTCCAGCATAATCAATAGCTTCTAAAGCTTCTCCTCCTGATAAAGACCCATCTCCAATTACAGCAATTACATTTTGCTTTTCATTTTTTAAATCACGACCTTTTGCAAGACCTAATGCTAATGATACAGATGTTGAAGTATGACCTATTTTAAATACATCATGAGAACTTTCTTTTGGATTAGTATACCCTGTTACATCATGAAAATGTTCCTCATTTAAAAACGCATCTTTTCTTCCAGTTAGTATTTTATGTGGATAGCACTGATGAGAAACATCAAATACTATTTTATCTTCTGGTGAATTAAAAACGTAATGAAGTGCAACAGTCATTTCAACCATACCTAAATTAGGTCCACTATGTCCTCCTGCTTTACTAATCTTATTAATTAAAGCACTTCTAACTTCATCAGCTAATGGTTTTAATTCTTCTTTTTTTAATTTTTTTATATCACTTATATCATTTATTTTTTCTAAATACATTTTATTCCTCCTATAATTTATAATACTCTTCATCACTAACGGCTTCACACCATTTATTTGATGTTTCTTCTCCTGGAACCTCTACTGCTATATGACTAAACCAAGAATCTTTTTTAGCTCCATGCCAGTGTTTTACGTTAGCAGGTATTGTAATTACCATGCCTGGTTCTAAAGATACTGCTTCTTTTCCTTCTTCTTGATACCAACCATATCCTGCAGTACAAATTAATATTTGTCCACCACCTTTTTTAGAGTTATGAATATGCCAATTATTACGACATCCTGGTTCAAAAGTTACGTTAGCCATAAACACAGTTTTGTTAGGATCAGTTAATGGATTTAAGTAAGATTTTCCTATAAAATACTTAGCATAGGCTGTGTTCTCACTTCCAAGACCAAATACATTTTTCTTATCAAATTCTTCTTTATTCATTATTATTTTCTCCTATTTTATCCAATCTTTTATATCTAATTCATTTATATTTAATGAAAATCTTCTTCCTGAAACAAAGTTTATATTAGGATACTCTTTTTTTAGATTATTTAAACTTCCATCTACCTTAGAAGAACCAGATGTAACAAATACATATACTTTCTTACCTGATAAATCATTTTCTTCTATAAAAGAGTTTATTATCTTAGGTGCTTTATACCACCAAACAGGGAATCCTAATATAACAGTATCATACTCATCAATATTTTCTATTTTCTCTGTTATTTCTGGCCTTGATGAATCATTTTCCATTTCAATTGTAGATCTACTATTTTTATTTGTCCAATCCAAATCATCGTTCGTGTATTTATTTACTGGTACAATTTCAAATAAATCTGCACCTAATATTTCTGATATTTTGGTAGCTACTTTTTTTGTGTTTGAAGTAGCCGAAAAATAACTAATTAATATTTTATCCATTTTTTATTTTCCTTTCTTTTTTAAATACATTACTTCATAATTATATTTTGTTAATCCACTCATTTATTTTATCTATATCAGTTCTTAATTTATCACTATAGCTTTCAAATTCTATATTCATTTCATTTTTAACAGTACTATTTGGACAAAGTTTTTCAAAGTCCTTAAATGTATGACCAAGCCATCCTGCATTTGTTGCAAAAGGACAAATTACTTTTCCACTTAAATCATATTTCTTTAAAAATGTTGTTATAACAGGACACATTGTATACCACCAAACTGGTGTTCCTATTATTATTTCATCATAAGAGTTTAAATCGGTTGTAATATCGTTTATTAAGACTTCTTTATTATCTACTGAGTTATTCTGATACTCACTAACAACTTCATCATAATTACTTGAAAAAGGTGTTTTAGGTGTTAGTTCTAAAATGTCACAACCAAGTTTATCTTTTATCATATTAGCAATCACTCTTGTGTTATTTGTATAACTAAAATAAACAACTAATTTTTTCATCTAATTAATCCTCCTTATATACTTCTTTAGCTAAGTTAAATACTGCCCATCCTTTAGGCCAACCTACATAAAACGCAGTATGAGTTATTATTCCTGCCATCTCTTCTTTTGTAACACCATTTTTCTTAGCATTTTCTAAATGATATTTTAAAGAATTATCATCAATACCTGATGCCATTAAAGAAACAACCGTAATAATACATCTTGTTTTTAAATCAATACTATTATCATTCCAGTTTTCACCAAATAATATATCATCATTATAATGAGCAAAAGAAGGTGCAAACTCACCTAAACTATCTCTTCCTGCTGTTTGTTTTATCATTATAAACACCAACCTTTCAATTTTTCTAACGAATCACTTGCACTACTACCTCTTATTGCAAGTCCATCTTTTATATCCGCATTATAACAAAACTTTTTTATATCTTTTGTTGTACTTCCAAGACCAGAACCCTCATGAGTAGAAAATGGCATAACTATTTTTCCTTCAAATGAAAGAGATTGTAAAATAGTAAACATGGCACATGGATAATGTCCCCACCAAACAGGTCCTCCTATATAGATAACATCATAATCATCAATATTATCTAACGTTTTTTTAACACTTGGCCTTTCATCATTTTCTAATTCTTCTTTTGCCTTTTTACAGCACTCATGATAATCATACGGATAATCATTTACAGGCTCTACTTTAAATAAATCTGCATTAGTTAATTTACTAATGTTTTCAGCAACTATTTCAGTATTTCCTTTATCAATGTTTCTAATACCATCACTCATATAATTTTCTCCAGTATGAGAAAAATAAATAACTAAACTCTTCATATATAAATTTCTCCTATAGTAATTTATTTTTTATTTAATTCATTCATTTTATTCATATACTCATCTAATTTACCTTCATAAAATAAATCTATTTTATAATTCAATTTTTTATATGCATCATTCATTTTATCAATTTTTTCTTTTAATATTATTCTTTGTTTTTTAAGTAAGTTTTTTCTTTCTTCTAACGTACTATCACCCATTTCAAACAAATCAAAATATTTTTTTAATACATCAAGTGGTATTCCAGCATCTTTCATGCACTTTATAAATTCTATTCTTGATAAATCTTTTTCACCATAATTTCTTATACCACCTTCCGTTTTATTAACTGGTCCAATAAGTCCTTTTTTCTCATAAAAACGAAGTGTATCAGGTGTTAAACCAAACTTATCAGATACTTCCTTTATTGTCATAAACCCTCCTATCAATAATATAATACACCTTAGAGTTAGCTCCAAGTCAATAGTTTTTTTCAAAAAAAATAAAAAAATATTACGACACTTTTTTCGTAATATTTACTTAATTAATCTACCTATACCAATTCTTATATCCATATTATTTATTAAGGCTTTCTTTAGTTTCCTTTGCAGATAAGTTTTTTCACTAAGATTTTCATAATTAGTACAATAACAATCTTCAAATACAAAATTTAGTATATCATTTTTGCAATCTTTTCCCTCTTTAATATCAAATAATTTACTAAATGCTAATATGTTTGAATTGCTACTTAAAAGTTTTAAAACATCTAAACTAAGCATCCAAGATTCCATGTAATAGTTTACGTTTTCTATACCAAAATATTTATATAACTCTTTTCTTGATTTATTAATAGAATCATTTACCTTATTAATGTCTAAAACAGTTTTTCTTGGAATATGCATTTTTATACATATTTCATCTTTATTAGTTAATGGATTTTTATTTACTACCTCATATTGTAAAACTCCTACTTCTATAATTCTTAAATTAATAAAGTAGCTGGCCCATAACATTTGTGATATTCTAATACTTTTGTAACCTCTTATTAAAATATCATTAAGTAGTGTTTCTTTTACCCTTCTTTTATGGATAATCATTTGATTTTCATCTAATTTATACTCATTCATGTTTTTTATATGAACTTTATAACCCATTAAAATCATTATTGATGTTATAAAAGAATCACAGTTACCAAATAGTTCAGTTGTATTTTTTATTTTCCAAAGCTTTATTATTGAAGTTTTTTTTCTATCATAAAGAGTTAATGATAATTTTTCTACCTTTTCTAATAGCACTTTATCTTTATTTATTTTTCTTACCACGTCTAAGCATCTATTTTTATAATCTTCATCAATAACATCATAAAATTCTAATGCACGTAATATTTCATCTTCTCTAATCATAACTTTTACATCTTTCCTTATAAATTATTTTAAATTATCATACTCATCTAAAAAGCTTTTGTACTCTCCTCTTTTTTTAACACCTAAAACGCAGTTTAAGTTAACGTTATCCATACTCTTAAAAATATTATTATCTACGTTTTCGTTAACTTTTTTCATGTTTTTTATAAGATTTTTCATTGCTTTTCTCTTACTTGTTCCATCATCCACAACAGTACATTGTTCTGTAAAACGACAAGCACAGTTTATAAACGTTAACTTATTAGAATTCTTCCATGTAATTATATTATCTTCTTTAACTAAGTAAAGAGGTCTTATTAATTCTAATCCTTCAAAGTTATCACTATGAAGTTTAGGCATCATTGTTTTTATTTCAGAACCATAAAACATTGAAAGAAGAGTTGTTTCTATAACATCATTAAAATGATGACCTAACGCTATCTTATTACATCCAAGTTCTTTTGCCTTACTATATAAGTATCCTCTTCTCATTCTAGCACACAAGTAACAAGGGCTCTTTTCTATTTTAAAAACAGTATCAAATATATTACTCTCAAATATTTCAATAGGTATATTTAAAAGTTTAGCGTTTTCTTCTATCATTTTTCTATTAAACTCATTATATCCTGGATCCATTACAACAAAATGAGCATCAAAATAAAATTTACCATGTCTTTGTAATTCTTGTATACATTTAGCTAGCAAAAAAGAATCCTTACCACCAGATATACAAACCATTATATTATCATTTTCCTTAATAAGTTCGTAGTCACTTACCGCTTTAATAAACCTACTCCATATTTCTTTTCTATATGTTTTAATTATACTTCTTTCTACTTCTTTATACTTTTCCAATTTCAAAACCAACTTTCTTCTTTATTACAAACTATATTATAAAAACTAATCTTTTAAAAAGCAATATAACAACTAACGTTTCTTTTTCTTTTTATTTTTACCATTACCATCTTTTGAACCATATACCCTTTTAGCATTTACTTCTTTATAATTACCCATTATCTCATAAAGTGAAGTTGGAACGCATTCATAACCATTATCAATATCTTCTTTTTCTTCATCAGTTAATGCGTATAAGCCTACTAAAGCAAATCTTTCTTTTTTATCATTTTCTAACACAGTAGGATTTTCAACATCATATAATAAATGTTTAGCTGGGTATGAAGCATCTTCTTTACTAAGTGTTACAAATGCATGTGGATTATTATCGTTACTAAGTTCTTCTCTTAAGTAAGATAAATTAAGTGATGGTTTTCTAGTAATTTTATTATTGTCATAAAGATTTTTAAGTATAATGTATGCTGCTGTAGATTTTTCACTACATAAAGCAACATTCATACCCTTTAAATCTGATATTTTTGTTCCAATAACCATCCCATCTTCATCGACAATTGCTTTTTTATCATATATTTTCTCACGAGATAAATTATTACCTTCTTTAGAGTAAAAATACTCATAAATTTTATTTTGCAAATCTGTAGTAATAGTAACAAAATTATTATTTTTAGTATCAATTTCTTCTGCTATTTTATTCATAGCCTGTATAAAATCCTTATCAATTATCGCCGTACCATATCCACCTATCATAGTGTTTTCAAGCAAACAATTTTCCTTAATATCATCAGTTACTATAGTTGGTTTATCAAAGTTTCTTGAAATTACATTATTATTTTCCATATTTTATTCTCCAATCTAATTATTTTTTTAATATTCTTGTAGTTAATTGATTATTTTCATCTAAGTTATTTTCAATAGTCATACCTGATTTTTTTTGCATTTTATAACTTGCAATATTATCCTTATAAAAAGCAGATACTAATTCATTTGCATTTGTATTTTCAAAACAGTATCTTATTTTTGCCTCCCATACTTCTGTTCCATAACCTTTATTTCTATAATCTTTATCAATATAAATGTGCGTAAGATTTACCGGATTACTTCCTAAATCCATAGCAGTACCACCTATTATTTTATTTTTACTTTTTAATACTATTTTCCATTCATAATACCCTTTTGTTCTATTTTTAATATTATCTATAAAAGTCCTTGCCATATTTAATGTATATGGATATGGTGTATCTAGCATTTTTGAAATCGTTTCATCATTCAATATTCTTTGCATATCAGCAGCATCAAAAGTACTCCACGGCAATAGTATTAAATTTTCTGTTTCTATTATTAAGTCATTCATTACGTCAACTTCTTCCTAATATATTATTTTATTAGCTATTAAATCTTAGTAAATATCCATCTGGAT
>CAVAWS010000013.1:0-4084 GCA_963592455.1 Paratractidigestivibacter sp.
CCCATAAATGTTTCTAAAAATTTCAAATGGGGTTTGATAATTCAAACTTCGCCTTGAGGCATTGTTGATATTATTCATCATATCAATAATGTTTTTATTTGTTAATTTATCAAAGGTAATGCTTTTAGGAATGATATATCTAATAAATTCATTATTTCTTTCAATACTACCTTTTTGCCAAGAGGAGTAATGTTCAGTATAAAATAGGTTAGTTAACTTTTCTCCTGTTTTGTAATTAAATTCTATGTCTTTAGGTTTAGAAAATTCCCAACCATTATCTGTTAGAATAACTTCAAATATTTTTTTAAAGTTTTCTGTACCAAGAACTTTCAATAAATGTTTAAATACATTTGAAACAGCCTCAGGTTTGTATTTATCAATTAAAAACGTAAGCATTAATTTACTATTTCTAAAGTATAAAGTCATAATACATTTTTTATCTTTAGATTTACCAATAACGGTATCCATTTCAACTATATTGGCATTAGGATTGATATTTAAATAACCTTCCATATTCTTTAGTTTCCTGCCAGTTCTGACAATATTATCAAATCTAATAACAGGTTTTTCATTAATTCTTTTTCTAGGTTTGTAACTATATGCTCTAGGAAGCATTTCATCATTAATAAAAGTAAAATAACCTTTGTGTACATAATTATAAAAAGTTTGAATGGATCTTAGAAATTTCTTTTCTATGACATTAAATAAGTGTAATATAGGTTGATTTTTGAACTTAATTTACCTCTTAAAAACCTATGTTTTCTAACTTCATTTGATATAGTAGTTCTATCTTTGCCTAATCTATTAGCAATTTGAGTAAAGTTATAACCATAGTTAAGATATTCTTCTATAGTACAACGATCCTCGAAAGATAAATGTTTATGTTTTTTGACTTTATTATATTTCATAAAAAATGCTCCTTTCAAAACCAAAGCCAAAATACAATAGAGTATTATAATTGAAGATAGGCTAAAGCACAAGAATGCTTTAGCAAGAAACAAGTATAAGGCTATATAGATGTCAAGGATCTTCGATAAACGCAAACTTACGTTTTCGTCCTTGACATCCCCAAAAAGTTTCCAGATTTAAAATCTCGTAAGAGAAAAAACGGGAAGTTAAATAAATAATTAACGGTTTACACCTGTTTTCCACAGGTAAGTAAAAATCTTGACGGGGGGGGGTAATATGATATTATAAACATGTAAAATAAAGGAGGAATTAATATTATGGAAAATGAAGTAAGTATGAAAGAAAGAAAAGAACAATCAGATGATAAATTAGTGATGGAATACGTTGGAAAAAAATATCCAATAATAAAGAATAAGAAGTTCTCTTTACCAGCCTTTTTCTTTGGATATTTATATGCTGCGTATAGAAAGTATTATTCATTAACTTTTATTATACTTTTGATTAACGTTTTAACTGCTTTATTTATAAAGTTTGCTAAACTTAATGATATTACTCTTGCAGTTGTTTCTGTGGTAGTAAATATAGTATTAGATCTTGTAGTTAGTTTTAACTTTAATAAATGGTACTTAAAAAATGCAGAAAAAAGAGTTCAAAAGATAAAAGATGATAATTCTTCACTAAGTGAAAATGATTTATCTATGTTATGCGGTAAAAAAGGTAAACCAAGTATTGGAATTTCAATAATTTGTTTATTAGCTTACTCTATATTTATTAGCGCTTTAAGAGCAATTATAGGTTCTTAATAATAAACTAAAATAGGAGAGTATAATGAATGGTTTTCAAAATAATAATACTACAAATGATCAAGGTTATTCAGATATGAATAATAATCTAACTAATAATCAAATAAATAATGGACAAGTAATGATGAATGGTATGCCAGTTAATAATATGAATTATAATAACCAGCCACCTATGAATAATCAATATAATGGTTATAATAATACAGCTTCAATTAATGGTTCAAATAAAAAAAATAACAAGGTATTTATAATAATTGGAGTAGTATTTTTAATAATTATAGTTATCATTGCAATAGGTATTTTACTAAGTAAACTTGTTGGATCAAATACAGATTATACTTGTACTAAATCTTCTACAGAAGATAATATTAAAATGAATATTACTTTAAAAGGAACTTTTAACTCTAAAAATGACAGTGGAACATCTTATAAATTAATTGAAAATAATAAATTAGTTGTTGAAGATACTGATGGGTTAACAGATAGCAAATATGAAAAGTATGTAACAGGTATATTTTCTGATTGTAGTTATGATAAAGATTGTACAGGTAATCATGTTAAGTTAGGTCTTACATCTTTAGGATTTGATACTGTTATTGATAGAAGTGGCAATAAAATAACAATAACATATAAAACATACGTAGGTGCAGGATATAATGCTTCTAAAAGTTATAAAAAGTCTGTTATAAATGATTATACAAAAGATGGTTATACTTGTAAGTAATAAATATATAAAAAAGTTATTAGGAATTTTAATAATTCCAAGTAGCTTTTTTTATTGCATAAATGCACTAGTCAAGTAAAAGTAGACAATAAAGATAAAATAGAAGGTCATTAAATTCTTCAGCAGTTTTAATAGTAGAGGTACCATTAATGCAGATGTTCTCACAAAGTTTCTTTTTAAGTTCAATATTATAATGCATAGTCATAAAAACACATCTTTTCGTTGTCCACATTACAAAATAATTGTATAGATAAAATATGTAATTTTCTACATACCCCTTTAGGTGTCTACTTCTAGTTTACCACTACATACCACTACAGTTGACACCCTTTTCCACAATCAAATGAAAAAGCTTGACCGGGGGGGGTAGTGTGATATTATAAACACATAAGATAGCGAGCAGTATTAGCTATCTACATGGAAGAGAGTAAGGAGCAATAAAACAATGAAATGTAAAAAATGTGGTAATGAAGTGAGTAAAGAAAATACTTTTTGTGAAAAATGTGGTACGAGAATAAAAAAAGATAAAAAAGTTAATAGAATTATTTTATTTTCATTAATTTCTATATTTATAGTAGTAATTATTTTAGTAGTGGTAATTAAATTTATAAACAATAAAACTGTTAAACCTGTAGTTAATACTGATAAACCAAATATTAATACTACCATTAAAATATATGGGCGTAAAATAGAAAAAGATGATTATGAAGATGAACGTCTTGATATAAGGGATTCTTCTCAAATTTCAAATGATAATGAATATGAATTAAATGATAATGAATATGAATTATTGGGTAAATATAAATGTTCAAATAGTGATTGTAGTTTAAAAAAGCAAATATCAAAAGATTTCTCAACAGTTTTAATAAAAGATGGAGATTACGTAATTTATAATTTCAAAAATAAAATAACTAAAAAAACCAATTTAAGCGATTATGATGTTAGTTATTTAGAAGATGATGAAAATTATGATATATTATGCATTAGTTCAAATATTGAAAATGATATGACTTATTATGAAGTTGTTTCTACATATCCCGATGGAGAGTTTATAAATATTTTAATTGATCCAGATTTAAATGTTATTTTTGCAGATAGTAATAGCACATTTAATGATTCTAAAAAAAGTACAAAATATGTTACATACCTAAGCAATGGAAATGTAGTTTATTTAAGAAATAACATGATTAATACTTATGATTTAAAAACAAAAAAAGTAAGTACAAACAGCGAATATCAAGATACATTAATGATTGCAAATGATTATGTAATGGTAGTTGATAATAACTACTTAAAGGTTTTAGACTTAAATGGAAATGAAAAAACTTCATTAGCTAAAATAACAGATAATATGTTATTTGTTGGGGGTTATTATGAAGAAGAAAGCAAAACAATTTATGTAACATTTGAGGACTCAAGTGTTACATGCAATGATTTATCTGATGCTTTAAAAGAAGAGTCTGGATGTAAATCTAATTCAGTAAATTTAGGTTATAAATATTATTATATACCAAAAACTGGTGAAAGTGGAAAAATAGCTACTTACATTACTACGTAACTATATATTCATTAAATTTAGTAAATTAAAGTAATGATTTTTTCATTACTTTTTTTCTTTTGTTGTTAAAATAAGAAAAATGGTATAAAA
>CAVAWS010000013.1:4164-10029 GCA_963592455.1 Paratractidigestivibacter sp.
AAAATAAAGGTAACAAGTGCATTGAAGGTGATATTCATGTTAACTATTAGGGTAAGAAAGAAAAAGATAAAAGTTGTAAATTTTATTATATTTATTTTATTTGTGTCTTTTATAATTTATATGGTTTTCTTTGCCTTTTTTTCCTTACCATTTTTTAACAAATCCTTTACTTATAATATTAATTTAAGTAATTATAAATTAAGTAATAAAACCACGTTTAAAACTAGGTTCTTAACTTGCAAAATAAAAGAAGAAGTTAATATGAGTTCATCTGATAAATTAATAAAAAAATCACTTAATAAAGATTTAATAAAAGATGGTTTTAAATTAAAAAATGATAAATACGTAAGAACTATAAAACGATTTGGTTTTTGCACAGATGAGAAAGATAAATATGTTAAATACCATAAAAAGGGTTATGTTAAATATAAATTAAAAGGTAATGATACTGTTAAACTAAAATATAAAGATAATTATGATGAAGAGTATATTACTTTTAAAATTAATAATAAAACAAGTAAAAATGTAAGGGTATTATCTAATTTAAATACGAATAAGATAGGAACGTATTTAGTTAAGTATAAACTTAATTTATATAAAGATAATGATATAATTTTATATAGAAAAATAATTGTATATGATGATGAGAAACCTGTTATTAAATTAAATGGTGAAGATAAAATAACCGTTAATTATGGTTCTAATTATAATGAAGAAGGTTTTTATGCAACTGATAATTATGATGGTAACATAACTAATAAAGTAATTGTAAAAGATGATGTTAACACTAAGAAAAATGGAACATATAAAATTTCATACAAGGTTAGTGATTCATCTAATAATGTAGCTAAGGTTTATAGAACTGTTATTGTAACTGATGAGAAAAAGGTTAGTAAATCACCTAATATAGAAGTAAAAGATGGTATAACATATATTGATGGTATTCTAATAGTTAATAAAGAGTATTCACTTCCAAAAGATTATGATCCAGGTGTTAATGAAGAAGCATTAAAAAACTTAAAACAAATGCAAGCTGATGCAAAAGCAGTTGGATTAAATATACCTTTAATATCAGGATATAGATCATATGAAACACAAGATAAATTACATAAAAAATATGTTTTAAAAGATGGAGAAAAAAATGCTAGTACTTATTCTGCAGTAGCTGGTAACTCAGAACATCAAACAGGCCTTGCCTTTGATATAGGTAGTGTTAATAGAAGTTTTGAGGGTACAGATGAAGCTAAATGGATTGAGGAAAATGCACATTTATATGGTTTTATAGTAAGATATCCTAAGGGTAAAACAAGTGTAACAGGATATATATATGAACCTTGGCACGTTAGATATTTAGGTGAAAAAACAGCTAAAAAAGTATATGAGAGTAAGTTAACACTTGAAGAGTATTTAAGTATAAATTAAAAGGAGCTATTACTAGTTTATAGTAGCTCCTTTTACCATTTCATATACGTCCTTCGGATCTTTTATTAATTTTTCATCTTTTACTAATTTAACTGGATGTTTATCCTTATAATATGGTTTAATGTGTAAATGAAAATGTTTTACTTCTTGTATTTCTCCAATGTTATTTAATAATGTAAAACCATCACAGTTTAATCTTTTTTGTAACACCTTCATTAGTTTTTTAGCAATTTCAAGAATATGAAATACTACATCACCAGGAGTATCAAACATGTCCTTATAATGCTTTTTAGGTATAATTAAAGTGTGACCATCACTATCTGGATTAATATCTAAATATGCAAGACAAGTATCATCTTCATATACTTTCATGCTAGGAATATCTCCGTTAACTATTTTACAAAATATACAATCTTTCATTTTCTCACCTCTATTATTATTTTATCACGAAATATGGTATAATAACAATAAGAAATTAGTAAGGAGTCTTAATATGAAAAAACCAGTAATAGGTATATTATGCGGATTAAGTGAATTAGATTATAGAGAAAGAAAAATAACTTAGTTTTATGTTTTTAATGATTATAATACTGCTGTTTTAAAACATAATGGAATACTAATTTTAATAACACCTCCAAAAGAAATTGACTATGCTAAAACTAAAAAGGAGGATATAACACCTTTAACAGATGAGGAAAAAAGTGTGTTAATAGATGCTTTAAGTATTTGTGATGAATTTATTATGCCAGGAGGTTCTAGAACATTTGAACATAATTATTTTATAGATTCTTATTTAAAAGAACATAATATACCAACACTAGGTATATGTCTTGGTATGCAAGTTATGGCAATTAATGCATCAAAACAAAAGCCAGTTAGGTTAGCAAATGATAATCATTTTAGAACAAATCATGATGTAAAAATAAAAGGAAAATTGCTTAAGAAAATTATAAATAAAGACGTAATTAACATAAATAACTATCATTTTTATAACATGCTTGATGTTGGTAGTTATACAGTTTCTGCATTATCAACTGATGGTGTAATTGAAGCAATAGAAGATGATAATAGTTTATTTAGGCTAGGTGTTCAGTGGCATCCAGAAAAAGATATCGAAAATGAAAATAGTAAAAAAATATTTGAAAGCTTTATTAATGCCGCTATAGAGTATAAAAATAAAAGATAAGTAAAGTGTCAAAAAATGTCAAAAATTTACTTTTTGGCACTTTTGTGCTATTATAGATGGCAAATTATTTGAGGGAGATTTATTTATGAATACATTAGATAAAATTATGGATTCTTATGCAGAGGAGTTATTACAAAACCACAATAATGCATCAGAAGAAGAACAAGCAAATATACTTACAAAAGAGGATTATGAGAAAATATTAAAACCAGTTGTCAACGCTGTAAAACAAAACAAGGATCATTCTATAAGTGAAATAAGAGATTTTTTATATAATAATTCTAAGTTAAGAGAAAAAGCAGAAGACTTTATATATAATAAACAAATGGCACCAGGAGCTGCTATTAGTTATGGTACAAAAAATTACCAAGAATCTTTAGTTATTGGTAATAGAGTAGATAGTGAAGATAAAAGTAAAGATAAAGTAAGTAATAATACAATATATGATTTAGCGTCTGTTACAAAGTTATTTACTTCAATTAGTATTCAAATGTTAGCAAGAAGAGGTTTAATTGATTTAAGTAAGAAGGTTAGTTATTACTTACCAGATTTTCCTGGACTAGAAAATGTTACTGTATATCAATTATTAACTTTTAATGCACCAGTTAAAACAGATGGAAGAATAGATAGAGCATCTAATAGAAAAGAAGCGGAAGAAATAATTAGAACAATTACATTTGATGGTGAAAACGATGGTAAAAGACCTTATACAGACATGGGAGCTATGGTTTTAAAATATGTAATAGAAAAAGTTACTGGTATGAAATATTATGATTTTGTATCTCAAAATATAATAGAACCAGCAAAAATGTCAGATACTAACGTTCAAATAAAAGAAGAAGATTATAATAGACTTGCCTTAACAGGTAATAATGGTTTTTATTATAAAGATGGTAACTATAGAATAAATACTGATGTAAAACTTGGTGATTGTTACGATGAAAAGGCTAGAATAATGGGACAAAAAGATGGTAATTTATCTGGTCATGCAGGACTTTTTTCTACAAGTTTAGATATGTCTAATTTATCGCAATCTTTATTAAGAAGAGAACTTTTAACAGATAATGAAATGTTCCACATGGCAGATAATGAAACTGGCATGAAAGGTATGTCTATTCAGTATCTAGCTAAATTATGTTATTCTAAAAATCCGGTTCAAGATGATTCAGAAGTATATCATCCATTAAGTGGTAGAACTTTTGCATCAGCTGGATGGACAGGAACACAAGTTACGGTAGATCCTTTAAATGATGTATTTTATACATTGTTATCTAATAGAAGTTGTAATAGAATGACTTTTATTGATGCTAGTAAAAAAGAACTTGTTAAAACAGATGATTCTGGTAGAAAGAGTATTATATTACCAAATGGTCAAGAAATGATTGATGCAACTAGATATGCATGGGATAGAGATGCAGCTTTAGTTCATCCTGCAATAGAACTTTCTATGCAATATAAATTCCTAGAGAAAATATATGAAGATGAAGAAAAAGAAAATTCTAAGGAATATAACGTAGTTAGAACAATATAAATAAAATGGTGATAAATATGGTTCCAAATATAGGAATAATAAAAAGAAATGAAGATAATTTTTTAGAAAATTATGTAAAAGCTGTTAATGTTTCTAAAGCTAATAGTATACTTATAGATAATACTTTAAATGAAAAAGAAATATTTAATTTTGTTAACAAAACCGATGGTATTTTATTTACAGGCGGAAGTACTTGGAATCTTGTAGATGAACTTATTTTAAAGTCTTGTTTAGATGAAAAAAAGCCTTTTCTTGGTATATGTCTTGGAATGCAAATGATAGGTAATTATTTTTCAGATAATCATAAACTAGGAGAAGATAAAACAGTTATTATAAATTCTAATATAAATCATAACGTTAATGATAATTATGCTCATAAAGTATTGTTAAAAGATGGTATGTTATCTAAACTATTTAATAATAGTGAAATATTAGTTAATAGTTATCATAATTATTCTGTTGATGAAACACTTAATGAGATAATTAAGGGATATTCGGTAGATGAAATTATAGAAGCATTAGAAATTTCTGATCACCCATTTGGAATAGGAGTACAGTGGCATCCAGAAAAAATGATAGATTATGATTTAAATAGTAAAAAGTTATTTAAGAAGTTTATTTCTGAAGCTGATAAATATAAAAATAATAAATAAATAGAGAGAATTCTCTATTTTTTCATTGTATATATATAAAAATAATAAAAAAAGTGATAAAATATAAAAGCAGGAGTTGATTTATATGTTAGAAATAAAAGATTTAACTGTTAAGGTAGAAAATAAAATAATTTTAGATAAATTTAATTTAACTATAAATGATGGAGAAGTTCATGTAATAATGGGACCAAATGGTGTTGGTAAATCTACTCTTACTAAGATTATTATGGCTGATCCTAATTATAGCGTTGTAAAGGGAGATATTTTATATAATAATAAAAGTATACTTAATCTTACAACTGATGAAAGAGCAAAACTAGGTATATTTTTAGCAATGCAAAATCCACCTAGTATATCAGGTGTTACAAACTCAGATTTTTTAAGAACGGCACTTTCTAGTATTGAGGGAAAAAACATTAATCTTTATTCATTTATAAAGAAATTAGATGCTAATAAAGATGCTTTAAAAATGCCAGATGAAATGGTTCATAGAAGTGTTAATAAAGGTTTTTCTGGTGGAGAAAAAAAGAAAAATGAAATACTTCAAATGAAAATGTTAGAGCCATCTTTTATCATGCTTGATGAAATAGATTCTGGAGTAGATGTTGATGCTTTAAAAATAGTTTCAGATAACATTAATGAGTATATGTCTTCACATCCTTCCTCATCATACTTAATTATCACACATTATACTCATTTATTAAATTATATTAAACCTTCCTTTGTTCATGTTGTAAAAGATGGACGTATTGTTAAAACGGGAGACTATGCGTTAGCTAAAGAAATAGAAAATAATGGATTTAACTTTGAAAAAGTTGTGATAGAAGCATCCACTGGAAGTGATAGTAGTGAATAGGATAGTAATAGGAAGCGGTATAATAAAAGAAGAAATAGTTGATGATAAAGTAGTAATTAACATAGAAAAAGATTGTAATTTATTAATTGAAAAGGACTTATATAAAAAGTATGAAATAAATGTTAAAAATGCTAATTTAAACATACTTGTAATTAAAGAAGATGCTAATGATTTAGAATATAAAATAAATATAAATAAGGGAAATGTTTCATTTAAC
>CAVAWS010000014.1:0-11525 GCA_963592455.1 Paratractidigestivibacter sp.
ATGTTATGATGTATTATGTATAAGTAGAGTATATCAAAGAGGTGTAAAATGAAAAAGAAAATATCTTTAATTATATTATTTTTAATAGCATTAGTTATTTTAGTACCAAGTGTTAATGCAGCAGGTATTAGTTATGGGGATTGTATAAATAAGTATGGTTCTATAAGCTATATATCAGCTGGAACTAATTATTATACAAAGAATGGTACTGGGAATATTAATTATTATGATACTAAAAATAATAAAACTAGAAGTTCTGAAACGGTAACCTTAAAGTTTGATGTTCAAACTAATAAAGATTATGGTATAAAAACAATATCTTATAGAATTGGAGATTGTACTGGAGAAATAACTGGTTTTAATGTTCCATCTGAAAATAATAAAGGGTATCAAAATATGACTTTTGCTTTAACTGTTGATAAAGGAACTGTTGAAAATTTTACAGTTTGGGGTACACAAGAAAAGTATAATGGACAAAGTTTAAGTACAGAATCTATAAGAAAAGAAAGTGTTAATATAAAAAGAGAAAGTGGAGAAAATGAAACTACAACTGGTACTACTATAGCTCAAAAACAAGATTGTGATTCTTTTAGGGATCTTATTCATAAATATTGGACTTGGATTATTGCTTTAGCACCTATTTTAACTATAGTTGTAATAGCAATAGATTTGCTTGGTGCAATTATTTCAAGTGATCCTGAAAAGTTAAATAAGGTTGGAAATAATGCAATAAAGAGAATGGCAGCATTAGTTATATTGTTATTTTTACCATACATATTAGATATAATATTTGGATGGTTTAATTTTGGATTTTGTTTTCCAACAAGGAGTTGATATTAAATGAGCATTTTAATGGGGTGGCTAACACCAATTAGAGTAGTATGTTTATGGATAGATTGTATTGCATTTAGTTTAGTTGATGATGCATATAATACATTTGCTACGTTAGCAACTAACGAAGTAATAAGTTCAGATACAATTGTAAGTTTACGAAATAATATATATATATTAGTTGGAATTATCGCTTTATTTAGAATGGCTATCTTTCTTATAACGGCAATTTTAACACCGGATAAATTTACTACAACTAAAGATTCAAAAGGAATATCTAATTTATTCTTAAGATTAATTCTTATGCTTTGTGCTATTGTATTATCGCCTTGGATATTTGATGAGTTGAGTACACTACAAAAAACCATTGTAGATGATAATATTATTATGAAGTTATTTTTACCATCTTCTGGAAAAGACATAGATTCTGATGACTTTAATACTAACTTTGTAAATGCTGGTAAAACGATGCAAAAAATTGTTATAACCTCACTTATAAAACCGGATGAACAATTATTTGGTACAGAAACTTCAACAACAACAGAAAGAGAAGAGTATCTAACATATTATTTAAATTATGAATTTCCTGATTCGGCAAAAAGTGGAAAGAAATTTTTAAAAACATTAGATGGTTCTGATTCTACATATAACGTTGTAATAAGAGAAGAGTGTAGAAAAAAGAATGCTTGCGTAAAAGCTTTATCTCAGTATCATCAAATGATTATGCAATCATCAAAAGGAGGATTTAAGCTAAGAAGACTTACTGGATATATTGGTGGATCATTGGAAATGCAAGATCCATATAACACTGATGATGATGGAGATACAGAAGACGTTTATTATTATGAATATAGTGCAGGTTTAACTACAATAACTGCAGTATTCTTAACTTATGTAATACTAAGTTGGGGAATAGATATAGCAGTTCGTTCTGTAGAACTTGCGGTGTTAGAAGTTTTATCCCCATTATTTATGGCAACTATAGTTGTTCCAGAATCTAAGTATTTTAATAACTGGTTAAAACGGTTTGGTAAAACCTACCTTGATTTATTTATAAAACTTGGTACTATTGCAATAGCTATATTACTTATATCATTAGTACAAGACATGGATATATGGAGAACTGTAATGGAAGGAGTGATTAGCATATGTTAAGATTATTTATACTATACGCAATATTAATCTTTGCTAAGAAAGCTCCTAAGTTAATAAGTGATTTATTAAATCTTAATAAAGATGGTGAAAGTGTTGGTTTAAAAGGTCTTAATATTAAAAACAAGATGGGTGAAGCAGCACTTGTTGGTGATAAAGTTAAAAAAGGTATGCTATATGCTGAAGGAAAGGCAAAAGGAAGAACTGCAGGTTTTGCTAGTGGATTTATTAATACAAAAGGTAATTTAAAAGCAAAATTAATAGGCGGCGTAAAAGGTGGCGTTAATGGTGGCAAAAAAGCTGGCAAACAAGCAGTAGCAAATGGAAATACAAAAGGTATTATGAAAGGGGCTTATCAAAAAGTTTCTCCTCTGGCAAGAAATGGACGTCCAACAATTTGGGATAATGTTAAAGGGCAAGTTGGAAAAAAAGTTGGCGACTTTAGAGATAAATTTAGTAATTATGGATTTGAAGGATATTCATCTACTGAGGCATCAAATCAAGCAGACTTTCAAAAACTTAATTCTAGGTTGATTAGTATGTATGGTAGGTCAAAGGCAAATGATATTATTAATTCTATAGGACCAATTGATTTTGCAAATGGTGATAATTACCAAACGGCAAGGGGAAAAATAAAAAAATATGCAGAAGCATTTGATTCTGCAAATGCTTCTGCAGCAGACCCAGGTTTTGTTAAGCAAAATATTTATGAGGCAAGAAAAAAAGTATATGAAAAAATTAATGGTTATGAACAACAAATACTATCTGCAAAGCAATCTATTGATCCTTCGACACAGCAAGCAATATCTCAAAGAGAAGCTATGAACACTGAGCTTTCTGAAATTCATCAACAACAATTGACTATTGATAACAATTTAAGAACGGCAAGAGAAGCTCTTAATAATGCCTCAACACCTGAGATGAGACAAAATATTGAAAATGAAATAAATGGATATCTTTCAACTAAAACAAACCTTGAACAAGAAGAATTGAAGCTTCAAAGAACTATTCAGGGGTGTGAAGCTCAAATTACAAGTGATAGTAACTATATTCAAATTCAAAATACAATCGATTTATTAGAGCAGCAGAAAGAAAAGGTATTTCAAGATGCTAAGACAGATCATGTCTTTGAAGCAAATGGTGGAAGTGGATTAAATCTTGGTGTTGCAGCGGTTGAAATTAATGGTGCAACAATATCTGATATTTCAGGATTGAATGCTGTTATATCTGATGAAGTAGGCAAAAATGAAAAGCTATTAAATATTGTAAATGAAGAAATAAAAGAAGCTGGAAAAGATCCAGAGCCTGCCAAAGATAGTGGAAAATAGAAAGGGGAAAATAATTTATGAATGATGGAAGTTACTTAATACCTGCTAACTCGAAAAGAGGGCAGCTGATATTTAACATATTTAAACCTATTGATTTATGGATAGCTGGTGTTGGAGCGTCGATAACAATTATATTATTTGTGATTATTCAACCTTCACAGTTATGGAGTGGAATAATTGTTCTACTTCCATTCCTTATTTGTGCATTCTTAGTTGTTCCAGTGCCTAATTATCATAATATTAGATGTGTTCTTACAAATATATATAAGTTTTATTTTGTTGAAAGACAACAATTTACATGGAAGGGTTGGTGCGTAAAAGATGAGTACAAAGACTGAGTTTGATGTTCCTGTTAAAGCTATTTTAAATAATTTAATAGAGCTTGATAATGGGGAAAAGGTTGCAGGTGTTAAAATAGTACCTAGAAACATATTTATATTAGAAGAAAGTGATCAATTTTCTATACTAAGTAGATTAAAAGATATGTATAATACTTTTGATTTTGAATTTTGGCTTGTTGTAACTGATAGGCCTGTTGATATAGCAGTTCATATAGCACAACTTCAAGCTCAATTTAATCAATCTCAAAGTTCTTTAGCTAGAAAACTTATTTCTCAAGATTTGCAGAAGGCTAATCAATTTATTAATGAAGGTGTTTCTGATGTTGAGTTTTATTTCTTGTTTAAAGAAAAGAATATTGAGATTATTCAAAAGAGAATTAGACTTATGATGAATGGTTTGGCGCAAGCTGGATTATCTTCTAGTCAAGCTAATAATGATGATTTAAGAATGATTTTAGATAGTTTCTTAAATGCTGGTGAAAAAACTGAGTTTGGGACGGTGATGAGCTAATGAATATTAAGAAAGAATTATGTCCAAAGGGAATTGATTTTCATCCTTCTGAGTTTGTTGTTAGTGATAAGTGGTGTACTATTTTAACTGTAGTTTCTTATCCTAAATGGATAGGGCCAGGCTTTTTATCTAATATAACTAGTAATTCTGGTGTTAAGGTTGTTATCAAACATTTACAGCTTCCTTTTAGTGTTATGTCTAAAATGCTTAATAAACAATTAGCAGAGTTAAAGGAAAATTATCAAAAGGAAAATGATAAGACTGCACAGGAACAAATTAGACAGGATTATGATTCATTAAATGAGTTTATTCAAATGATAACAGCTAATCAAGCTAAGATATTTGATTTTCAAATGCATATTGTAATTTCTGCTAATAATAAAGAAGAATTAGAACAAAAGAAATTACAAATTAAGAACTATTTATCAGCTATGGAATTAAGGGCAATTCCTCTTAGGTTTGAACAGAAGAAAGTGCTTAAATCTATTCTTCCAATTTATCCTAAACAAGATATAGAAGATCAAATTGGTACTCCAATTACTTCTCCTACAGTAGCAGCTATGTATCCATTTATTTTTGATAGTTTAAAAGATCCAGGACTTTCTTGTTTACTTGGAACTGATTTTTCTGGAGGAGTAGTTTTATTTAATCAGTTTTATTACCAATTACAAGGTCAAGGTGATAATTCAAGAAATAATGCCAATATGATTATACTTGGTACATCTGGTTCAGGTAAATCAACAGCAGCTAAATTATTATTAAGATCTTATGTTAGAAATGATTATAAGGTTGTTGTTATAGACCCAGAAGGTGAATTAGAGGACATGGCAGCTAAGATGCAGGGTGATTTTATTGATATGGGTCGTGGTGGATCGCATGGTATAATAAATCCATTAGAGGTTATTGCTGATACTGATGAAGATGAAAATAGTGAAGGAGTTTTAGGAAATACTGTACAAACTATTAAGGCGTTTATGGCTTATTATGATCCAACTATAACAGAAGATGTATTAACATTATTAGGTTCAATGTTAACTCTTACTTATGAACGTTTTGGTATGACTGTTGAAACAAATTTTTATAATATACCAAGAGATAGATTTCCAACTTTTTCTGATTTATATGAAACCGTTGTAAGAAGACTAGAGGCTTATGGTGATCAAATAACTCGCGAAAGAGATATATTAGAGTCTTTAGAGTTAAAATTAAGACCATTAGTTAATAGAAATGAAATGGGTATATATTTTAATGGACATACAACAATTGATCCAAAGAGTAAGTTTGTAGTATTTAATACTAAGGAATTAATGAATGCTTCAGCAAATATTAGAAATGCTTTATTCTTTAACATTTTAAAATTTGCATGGAGTCAGTGCTTAGATAGAAATACTAATACTGTTATGATGGTTGATGAAGCACATATATTATTGTCTGGTAATAATACTTTAGGTGCGGACTTTTTATCAAATGTTCAAAGACGTGCTAGAAAGTATAACACAGGTACTTTATTTATAACACAACAACCTAGTGATTTTGCTGAACAATCAGTTATTACACAAGGTAAAGCTATATTTGATAATGCTTCATATTACTTAATTATGAACTTAAAGAAACAAGCTGTTGAAGATTTAGGTTTATTAATTGATTTAAATGAACAAGAAAAAGAAAGTATAAAAAAATACTCTCAAGGAGAAGCTTTATTCGTTGTTGGTGAAAGAAGAATGAGGGTTGATGTTTTAGTTACTGAAGCAGAATTAGATTCATTTGGAGATAAGGGTGGTTTCTAATTAAATTGATAAATATTAATATATATGTATAATATATTCCATCACAAGGAGGGTTTATGGTTAAAAGTGTAGAAGAATTAAGAAATGATATTTCATTTTATGAAAAACAAAAGAAAAAAGGTGGTTTATCATCGGATGAAATAAGACATTTTGATGATTTAATTGATGCAGCAAAACTTGAAATTTCAAATATAGAAAATTCAAGAGAAGGAAGAACTACTGCCGAAAAAGTTGGTGGTACTATAGGTAGAATAGGTGGTCTTGCAGTTTCGCTTTTTACAGGTGAAATAGATGCTTGTATAACTGGTAAAACAGATGAATCTCAAGTTAAAAATACAAGAGCAAGAGTAGCTAATGCTGGTGAAAAAGCAGGTGCAAATATTGCTGGACTAACTGAAAAACTAATAAATAGAATAAAAAGAAGGTAATATGTTAAAAAATAATGAAATTCTTTTGTTAAAAGATGGAAATATTCCTGTTAAATGTACTTTAGTTGCAACACTTTATGCAGATGAATCTAATAGAGGTTTTGCTGTATATGATGATGGGACAAGAAATAAGGGTAAAGCATTATTAAAGATAGGTGAAATTACCTATGATAATGATGAAGTTGTTGTTGAAGAACTAACTAACACTGATGAAATTAAGTACATTTGGGGTGAATTTAAAAAAATATATGATGAAAATTTTGGAAAGCAATAGTTTAAATACTATGCTTTCTTTTTTCATGCTATTACTATTGTAGAAATATGTTTTTTTTTATGTTATAATATAAAAAATATGGAGGGTATTATACAAACATGAAAAATGATACTAATGTAACTGAAAAATGGGAATTTCCATGTGATAAATGTGGCCTTTGTTGTAAAAGATTAAATTTGATTGAAGAAATGAAAGAGTATGATAGAGGTGATGGTGTTTGCATGTATCTTACTAAAGACAATTTATGTTCTATATATGATAATAGACCAACTATATGTAATACTAAATTATATTATTTAATGCATTATAGAAAACAAATGAGTTGGGAAGAGTTTGTTAATGAATCAAAAAAGGGTTGTAAAGCTTTACAAGATATAGAAAAATTATAAAAGTTAAGGAAGTGATTTTATGCCAGTACCATTAGTAATTGCTGCAGGCGCAGCCGCAGCAGGAGGAGCCGGTGCCGCAGCAGGTGGTGCCGCAGTAGCAGGAACAGCAGCAGCCGCTGGAAGTGCTGCTGCAGGAAGTGCAGCCGCAGCAAGTGGTACTGTTGTTGCCGCTGGAGGTACAGCTGCCGCAAGTGGTGCAAGTAGTGCTGCAGGAGCAGCAGCTAAAAAAGCATTAAGTGAAGAAGCAAAGAAAAAATTAAAAGATGAATTTGAAAAAAAAATGAAGGATGAATTAAAAGATAGAATATTAAATAAAAATAATAATAATAATTCATCTGATGATAAAGACAAAAAAAAGAAACATAATAATGATAATTATGGAAATTTAAAAAAAGGTGATAGTTTAAGAAAAAATGATAATCCTAATAAAAAGGGTAATGGTGATAATAAAGGTAGAAATAATAATAAATCTTTTAATCCAATGGATAATTTATCATTAAAGGATCCAGAAAAAGTTGCTAAACAAGCTAAGGACTTAGTTAATGATGCCTTAAAAAATGCTAAATTAGGTAATATGCCAAATATGAAATTACCTAAGAATCTTGCAAATAAAGCACTAAATAATAATTTAGGCTCTAAAAGATTAGGAAATGCCTTAAGAAATAGACAAAAACCTTTAACTAAGAATGGACTAAATAAGGGTTTAAGAAATAATATTAGGAATTTAAGAAATAATTTAAAAAATAGAATTAATGATAGAAAAGAAAGAGCTAAAAGTGCCTTAAAGAAAGGTGAAAAAGCAGTTAAAACAGTTCTTTTTATTAAAAAGTTAAAAAAAGCTCTTCCTTTTATATTAGCGGTAGTTGTATTATTAATAATCGTTAGTATACCATTTGCGGTTTATGGCTATGTAGAGTCACTATTACCGGGTATTAATGGTAATGTAAAAGAAGAAGATGTATTAACTGATGATTATTCAAAACGTGATCAAAAAGTAATTGATAAAATACAAAGTATAGTAAATGATAATCCTAATGCATCTAAAAATTATAAACTAACTGATGATAATACTTCTGATAGTGATGATTCTTCTAATGATGAAAATAGTGAAGATGATGAATCTGAAACAAATTATCCAGTAGGGGCTGTTATAATGTCTGCGGTTGCATATCCTTATTATAGTACTTTACAAAGCGATAATATAAAACTTTATTATTCTGATTCAGAAGAAACTGATGATGAAGAAGGTGATGATATAGAAGATTCATCAGATCTTTCAACAAAGTTTGAGGATGATGAAGATTCATCTTCTTCTGATAGTGATGATGAAGAAGATGATGAATCTGAAAACGATATTTATTTAAATTTATTTTCAAAAAGAAAATATCGTAGGAAGTTTAAAAAATTAATGAAAATTTATAATGATGATGGTCAAGATGAGTTTGAAAAATATTTTAAAGAAACTTATATAAAGTCTGATAAGGGTTATAAAAAACTTCTTAAAAAGATGACGGATTTAAATGATGATGAAAAAGAAGATGTATATAATGAATTACTTAATGATGTAATAGAAAATGGTGATTTATTTGAACCTTATATTCCTGAATCAAAGTGTTCATCGTCTTCTAATGAAACTGAAATTGGTACAGCTTCTGATGAAGAAAGTGATACAGAAAACTTAGCAGATTCATCATCGGATGCAGGAACATATTCATCAATAATTAAAGGTACACCTTATGTAAATGTAAAAGATAGTTCATCTGGAAGTATAAGTGATATAAAAAGTGCATCTTCTTTATATGGAACTGATTCAAATCCTATGGAATTATCAAGATATATAATGGGTGTTACTTATGCTGAAATAGGTGCAGCTAATGAATCAGCTGTTAAAGCTCAAATGATAGCAGCTCAATCATTCTTACTTGGTAGAACACAATCTTCTGCATGTAAAGATGGATGTGTTGGTATGGGATTTACTCCTGATTATCAAGATGGTAAAACGATTTTATATATAAGAGGAAATACAAATGATCAAGCGTTTTGTGATATATATGAGGGTTGTAAATCTGGTACATATGCTAAATCTTCAGTTTCAAAAGGTGCAATGTCAAAAGAAAATATTGCTAATTTTGAAAAATGGTATAGTGAGATAGCAACTTACTTTGTATATGATTCTAAAAACAATGTATTTACAGCAGCTTATAAAAAGAATTATGAGCAATCAGGTTGTAAAAATGGAATTTGTATGTCACAAGATGATATATTGTCTTCTTCGAATAAAGAGTCTGATTATAAAAACTTATTATTTGATTCAAGTAAGGGTGGTTATGATAGTAGTAGATTTGTTTTATATAAGAGTGATGATGACTCTTTAAATGCAGTAACAACTAGTGAAACTGTTGAATGTGCATCAAGTAATTGTGGAGTATCTACTACACGTGATGAAGTCGTTACATTTGCAAGAAGTATGGTAGGGAAAATATCTTATTACTTTGGTGGAAAACCATCTGGACCTAATTATGAGGATAACAAATTTGGTACAACAGTATCAGCAGATTATAAAGGAAGAACTATAAGAGGTCTTGATTGTTCTGGATTTGTTGATTTTGTATTCTGGCATGTAACAGGTGAGAACTTTGGACTTGGAAACACATCAGAAATAAGAGATCAGTATTCAACGGAAATTTCATATGATGACTTAAAACCTGGTGATATAGGATTCTTAGATAAATCTGGTTCTGGTACTAATCAACACGTTGGTATATATGCTGGTAAAGATTCATCTGGTAATGATATATGGATTGATTGTAATGCTTCAAAAGGTGTTCAAGAACATAATACGGGTGAATTTAAAGTATATTATAGACCTAAAATTTTAGATGGTACTGATGACAGTAATACTAATACTTGTGAGTCTAGTACAGGTGCATTCTCATGTAAAACTTATAATTTATCATCATCAGAATTAAATGGTTTAGCATCAATAGCATATGCAGAACAAAGCTCTGTAGAAGGTGCAAAAGCAGAAGCATCTTTAATGGCAAATAAATATGAATTAGCTAATTCTTCTAAGACACTATATAATTATGTATATGAATCTACTTGGTGGGCATCAAGTTCAAAGAAAGATGTTAATAAAACAACTAAAAAAGAAGTTGTTGAAGGTGTTAAAGATGTATTAGTAAATGGTAATAGATCATTTCCTTCATACATAAATGAGCATGACTGTATTTCTTGTGGTTCTTCTGGATTTGACATTATTAAATTAACTGTAGGTAGTAAGGTATATACAAGTTCTAAGGATTTACTAAATCATGATAATTATGTTCAAGATAAAACAGTAATACATAATAGATATGGCAGTAAATACACATTTTATTCATTTCCTACAAAAAACAGTGATCCATTTGGATATACAAAGAAAACAAAAGATACTTGTAGTGCTTCTTCTAGTGTTCAAGGAGATGGATTATCAAAGGGAACTTTAGTATATCCTTTAAAAACAAAAGGTAGTTGGTCTCAGTCTGGAAGTGCAGCAGAAAACTTAAGATATAATAGTGGAGCCTATCATGGTGGTAATGATATTTCAACACCTAAAGGAACTCAGGTTGTAGCTATGGATGGCGGTGTTGTTATAAAAGCTGATACAACAACTAATAAAGGAAAAGATGTTAAGAGTGAAGGATATGGCCATTTCGGTAAATTTATACTACTAGAGCACACTGTATCTGGTAAAAAGTATTATACAGTATATGCACATTTAAATAGTATATCTGTAAAGGTAGGAGATAAAGTATCTCAAGGACAAGTAATAGGTAAGTCTGGAAATACTGGTAATTCAACAGGGCCTCACTTACATATTGCAATGTCTTATAATACATATACTAATGGAGGAGCTCCTATATATAATAAAAATGTTATATCACCATATAAATATATTTCAGGTTCTAAAAAAGGAAAATCATATGCAGGAGATAAAGGAAAAAATTATTAGGAGGATTAATATGAATAACGTTAAAAAGATAATTATATTAATTATTGGATTAATAATTTTATCTGGTTGTAGTGTAAAAAGTGAAGTAAGTGTTAATTCTAATAATAGTGTAGAAGAAAAAGTATATATAACAGAAAATGTAAAAAAGATAAATGCCAAGGGTACGATTGATTCATACGTTAATGAATTAATCGACTTTTATGGTATAAGTTATAAAGATAAAAAGATAAATAAGAGTAAAAATAAAGTGACAGTTATATTAACTAATAAATATGATGATATATGTAAATATATAAATAACTCGTTTTTTGTAAATTATGTAACTGGTAACAATAATTGTTCAAAGGAAAAAGATAAGTTTGTTATATCAATGAATGTATCAAATAAAGAGTGTGAAGATTGTTTAGAAAATATAGAAATATTTAATATAAATTATAATTTAAATAAAAATAACTTACTAACAAATAATGGAATTGATACAGGTGAAAAT
>CAVAWS010000014.1:11535-15132 GCA_963592455.1 Paratractidigestivibacter sp.
TATATTATTTTAAAAATATAAGTAGTACCGTTAAAATAACTACTATAATTATATTAGTTTTATTATTAATAACATCATTTATTTATTTTAGTTATAAAAAATTTAAGAAGAATAGATTAGATTATTAGGAGGGTATAATGAATAAGAGTAGGAAAGTAATATTATTTATTGTTTGTATTATACTTTTTACTGGGTGTACAGCAACAGAGAAAATAACTTTAACGGATGATGGAAAAATAAAGGAAAGTACATCTGTTATGGAGAAAAATGGTAATGTTTTATATGGTAATGGTACTCTAGAAGAATCTGTTGAACAATATTTATCTGAATATGAAGATGCCCTAAGTGTTAGACATTATAGCTATGACATAAAAGTAAAAGATGAAGAAAGTGGAGCTGTTATAACTAATACATATGATGATATGTGCTCGTTTATTAGACAAACTTCTTTTAGTCAGTATTTATATAAAAAAGTTAATTGTGCTTTTAAAGATGGTTATTACGTTGTTGAAACAAGTGGAGAATTTCTAAGAAAAGATTCATTTGAACAATCATGGAAAATACCAGATAAGATTATTTTAAAAATTGATTTAGGTGTTAATTTAGAAGAAAATAATGCGGATAGTGTTAATAAAACTACTTATACATGGAACTTTGATACAGATACAACTTCTTCTAAAAAAATAAAATTTAAGGTTAGCAAAAGTAAGTTAAAAGTTGAACAAGAAAGACGAATAAAAGAAAAGCAAAATGCTAAAACAAAGAAAAAAATAATTAATATATTTATTTCAATCGTTGTTATAATTATTTTAGCAGGTGTTTCTTACTTCATATATAAAGTTTTAAAGAAAAAATATGAAAATAATAAAATAGATTATTAATAAAGGTATATCAATTATTTAAAATATTTGATATAATTGTTTAGTAATAATAACTTGTTTATGAAGGTGATTATATGAAATTAAAATTTAGGGCAGAAAAAAAGGATGTTGTAGCTTTTATATGGGCATGCGTACTTCTTTTATTAATAGTTTCAATTTGTGTATATAATCTTAAAGATGTAACAAATGAAGCTGAGGTAACTAGAAGAACAGGAATATCTTTAAATCCTATTTCTGGTTTAATACCTCCTTATCTTGGTTATACAATTCTTTTCTGGATAGTTTCAATAATTATTTTAACAGCCAGTGTTTCATCTCATTTCTTTGAAAGAGAAAAAGGCCTTGGTTTTATTGAAGGAAAAAAAGAAGATGGATTTGGTAGATTTGCCAAAGAAGATGAATATAAAAAATTTAAAGATGTTGAACCTGTTGAACTTAATGCAAAAGAGGCAACATCAGCAGGGTTTCCACTTGTTTATGATAAAAAGAAAAACTTGGTTTATGTAGATAATGGTGAAGCACACTCTCTTGTAATTGGTGCTACTGGATCTGGTAAAACTCAAATGGTTATTAATCCATTAGTTAATATTTTATCTAAAAAGGGTGAGTCAATGATTATTTCTGACCCTAAAGGTGAAATATATGAAAAAAATGGTGAAATGTTAAGAGAGTTAGGTTATGACGTTATAGTCGTTAACTTCCGTGATCCTCAAAAAGGTAGTTGCTGGAACCCATATACACTTCCTTATAAATATTATAAAGAGGGTAATCAGGATAAGGCTAATGAACTTTTAAACGATATGGCTATTAACATTGCAACTGATGAGAAAGCAGATGATCCATTCTGGACTAATTCTGCAGCAGACTATTTGACTGGGTTATCTCTTGGTATGTTTGAAGATGCTCCAGAAGATGAAATAAGTATTTCAACTGTAAACTTAATGATGACAGTTGGAGATGAAAAAGTTGGTTCATCTACTTACTTAAAAGAGTATTTTAAAATGAAGGATCCAGCTAGTCCTGCAGCTATTAATGCACTTGGAACAATAAATGCTCCTCAAGAAACAAAAAACTCTATAGATTCAGTTTTAAAACAAAAAATAAAGGTATTTGCTGTTACTCAAAATTTATCTGAAATGTTATCTAGAAGTGATTTTGACATGGAAACAATAGGTGAAAGAAAAACAGCTGTATTTATGATTATACAAGATGAAAAAACAACATACCATGCACTTGCTACAATTTTTGTAAAACAATGTTATGAATCATTAATTGCGGTAGCACAAAGACATGGTGGCAGACTTCCTGTTAGAACAAACTTCCTACTAGATGAGTTTGCTAATATGCCAAAATTTAAAGATATTACTACAATGATTACAGCAGCTCGTTCAAGACAAATTAGAATGACTATGATAATTCAAAACTTTGCACAGTTAAAACAAGTTTACGGTAATGAGGATGCAGAAACTATTCGTGGTAACTGTGGTAATATTTTGTATTTATTAACAGGTGAGTTATCAGCACTTGAAGAAATAAGTAAATTATGTGGAGATAAGATAGTAAAAGTAGGTAAAGATAAAAAAGAAGAAACAAGACCTTTAATTACTGTTACAGAACTTCAGAGATTTAAACAAGATGAAGTACTTGTTTTAAAACATCGTCTTCCACCACTTAGAACTAAGTTCTTACCATTTTGGAATACTGATTTTGGATATGGGAAAAATAATGTTGAAGTTCCACCTGCTGAAATAGCGTCTCATGAACAAAGAAAGATAAAATTATTTGATATTAGAGAATTTGTTAATAAGAAAAAAGAAGAAAAAAGAAATGAATTATTTTCAAATCAAAATAATATGAATCAATTTAATCCACTTGGGGGAGGATTTAATCCATTAGGGGGACAAGGACAATTTGGCATGCCTATTTCTGGAAATAATAATTTTTCATCTCCTTTAGGACAAAATACATTTAATTCAGAGTCATCAAGTGATGATGAATCATTGAATATAGATGATTTAATAAAGAAAATTGATTCTAAAATTGCTGAGCTAGAGGAAGAAGAGAAGAAGGATAATGAAGCTAAAGATAATGAAGAAGTTGCATCTTCTAAAAAATTAGTAGAAGATATTATGAAGGATAACATCACTAAAGAAGAAGATAATAATATTCATTCGTCTGATGTTATTATGTCTCCAAATAAGATAGATTTTTCATCATTTGAATTACCTGAAGAGAAAAAATCTGATAATAAAGAAATTAAGTCAGATATAATGGATGACTTCCTAGAAGATTTATCAATGGATGAAATTGAAGATGAGCCTATTACTAATAATGTAAATAGTGAAAGTATTTTAAATATAGAAAACAAAGTAGAAGAAAAAGCGCCTGATACTTCAGAATCTGATTTATATGTAAATAAAGAAGAAGTGGATAAAATAATGAAAGAGAATGAACCAGATGATTTCTTTGATGATTTCTTTGAATAAAAAGCACATAAGTGTTTTTTTTCATATAATATAATGGTGATAGTATGACAGTTTCATTTGATGAAGTAAATAAAAATTATAAAATAATAGATATAAGAGATAATATAAGTTTTAGTGAATATAATATAAAAAATAGCATAAATATTCCTAAAATAAAATTATTATCTGATCCAAATTTATATATTAATAAAAGTGAAATTATTTACATAATATGTGATGAGGGAAAAAGT
>CAVAWS010000015.1:0-8177 GCA_963592455.1 Paratractidigestivibacter sp.
GTTATTATCTGTATTTATCTTTCTAATTATATATTTGCCAATTTATTATATAATCGGAGAAATATTTCCTCTTACAATATTTTTAATGCTTATAGTAATAATTATTTCACGAGTAATAACGATATATATAATTAATATAAAAAAGGATTTAAAAATGGAAAACTTAGCTATTATACTTGTAATAATAATTTATTCTTTATTTACCTACTTAACGTATAATCCATTAAAATGTGATTTATTTAGAGATCCTATAAATAATATTTATGGAATAAAAAAAGAGAGCTAGCGCCTATTTAAGGTCACTAACTACTCTTTTTAAAAATCCATTTTTAGCTACTTTATTTTCTACTAAGTAAGATATGCTAACTATTAAACTACCTAAAAACGCAACTAACATATCTTCCATCGTATCACGAACTCCTGTATCTATAGAATGCTGAACATTCATACCTAAAAATGTATCAGTACCAAATTCCATAAACTCCCAAATAGATGCAATCATAAGTGTAAATGATATTATAAATAAAAAGTTAAACCATTTATTTTTTTCTTTATATACACCAAACCAGTTTAAAACAACAAGTGATAAAACAGAAGTTAAAACACCAGATAAAAAGTGAGCAAATAAATCATACCACCAAACTTTATTATATAAATTAACTACACTTCCTACAAACTGAGCTAAAATTATAAATAATACATACACTAATTCCATGGCAGAAGTTATTTTTATCTTAAATATTTTGCCAGCTATTCTAGGTATTAATAAAACAAGAGGAACTGTTATATCACCAAGAAGCCTATCATAAGAGCCAGTATTTAAATCCTTTATACAGAAACAAACTGCTGCAAGGGAACATAAAAAGATTAATACGTTATTTAATTTTTTCATCATCTATTACCAATTTTCTATAATCTTCTACATAGTCTTCTACATATTTATCATCTTTACTAGTTAACAATTCCTTTTCCTTTAAATCAGCAAATATCCTTGATAACATTTTAGCTTCTTCTTGCATAGATTCTATTGTTTGACCATTTCTTGCTTCTAAACTTGCATCTTTTAAGCAGTTAAGTACTTCCTTTGGATCTTTTCCTAAAGACATATATATATTAAATGTACTATAAACATCTTCATATCTTTCATAATGTAACTTTTTATAAAAGTCTTTTTTAGTTTTATTATAATCCATTATTATCACCTAGTCTTTCTTAACAAAATTATATGCATTAAGACACATTTCATTAATATCTTTTTCTGCTTTCCAACCTAACTTTTCATAAGCATAACTTGGATCAGCATAACATGCATCTATATCTCCTTTACGTCTTTCTTTTATCTCATATTTAACATCTACATTATTTACTTTCATAAACGTATCAACTAAGTCAAGTACACTATAACCCTTTCCAGTACCAAGGTTATATGCATCACAACCTGTTTCATTTAATATTTTTTCTATTGCTTTAACATGACCTTTAGCTAAATCTACAACATGGATGTAATCTCTAACACCAGTTCCATCATGAGTATCATAATCATTACCAAATACGCCTAAACACTTAAGTTCTCCTGTTGCTACTTTAATTATGTATGGCATTAAATTATTAGGTATTCCATTTGGATTCTCACCTATAAGACCTGATTTATGAGCCCCTATTGGATTAAAGTATCTAAGTATAGCTATACTCCAAGTATTATCCGCAGTATATAAATCTTTTAATATTCTTTCTATCATGAGTTTTGTTGTACCATATGGATTTGTAGTAGAAAGAGGAAAATCTTCTTTTATTGGAAGATATTTTGGGTTTCCATATACCGTAGCAGAAGATGAAAATGCTATTTTTTTTACATCAAACTCATTTGCAACTTCTATTAATGACAAAGTTGAATCTAAGTTATTTCTATAATACATTATAGGTTTAGCAACTGATTCACCAACTGCTTTATAACCTGCAAAATGTATTATTGCATCTATTTTATTCTCATTAAAAATCTTTCTTAGTGCATCTTTATTACATACATCTTCTTCATAAAACTTAACTTTTTTATTAGTTATTTTTTCAATATAACTTACTACTTCTTTTTTAGAATTAGATAAATTATCAACTATTACAACATTATATCCTGCATCAAGTAATTCAACACAAGTATGACTTCCTATAAAACCTGTTCCACCTGTTACTAATATATTTTTCATTATCATTCACCTCTACTATAATTATAGCACGTAAATAATTTTTATACAAAACCTATAATTTAATTTTACTAGTTCTAGATAACCAATCTTCTTTTTCTATTATTAAACTATATACATCAACTAGGTTATTTTTTAAAGTAGTGGATGAATCATTAAGTATCTTATAAGCTTTAAAACCTAGTTTTTCAAGTAATCTTTTAGCTTTCTTATTACCATCTTCATAGCTACATATAATGTTATCATACCCTTCTTTAAAAAGAAAATTAATTACATTAACAAGTGTTTCTGTTGCATATCCTTTTCTCCAACTATTTGGATGAATATTTACTTTTAATCTCACACTTTTATTATCAAAGTTTTCATCTAATGTAAAAACATTACCTATAGCTTTATTATCTTTATATATTATCCAATCAAATATATGTGCTTTTTTACATCTCTCATAGTATCTTTTACTACCTTTATTAAATAATTTCTTTATATTTTTATTATCTGATTTAGAAAACTCAAAAACGTTATCCACATCTTTTAATTTTTTAAAATCAAATTCATAAACTGTTAAAAAGTCTTTTTCTTTACCCTTCATTAAAATTAAGTTATCAGTCATTATTTCCTCAGTTTCATACCCGTTATACATAAACTTCACCTACTTCTTAATGGTCATTATTTGTTTTTATAGCTAACTATTATAAATATTAAAATTATTTTTATCAACATTTTTTTCAATTTTTTTTAACTTTTTAAACTAATTTTATTTTTTATAAAAAAAGGCTTGATAAATAGTCTTTTTCTTGCTATTATATTAATGCAAAGTTTTTTATGGCGAGATAGCTCAGCTGGCTAGAGCGTTCGGTTCATACCCGAAAGGTCGTGGGTTCGATCCCCTCTCTCGCTACCATTTGACAAATAACTAGTTGGTATTACCATCTAGTTTTTATTTTATCAAATACACACGACCATTTCGGTTTTACAAAAAAATAGTGAGAAATTATTTCTCACTATTTTTCTTCTTTATTACAAGATAACATACAGTTCCAATTATTAGTACTCCTAAAATAGATGCTGATATTATTAATATAGAATTTGTTTTATATTTTATAATATTATTAATTGTAGTTTTAGTTTTCTTTTTTACGCTAATTTCTTCTTCAGCTTCTCTTTTTACGTTAAATTTATATTCATAGCTGTCACTATCATTATAAACATAAACAGTAATTGTGTTATCCCCAACTATAAGAGCATTACCTCCATATATTTCATACTTATCATTTGAATTTGATAACTCTACTTTTATATCTGCTTTTGATACATCATTTTCAACAGTTATACTAGCACCATTTAAGTCAAGCTCTTTTCCATTTACTGTTATACTAACAATATGACTTCTTGATGTTTTATTATTCTTCTTTATAACCTTTTTATCAGGTTTATAATTTTCATCATATTTATTATCATACTTAGTAATAACACTAGTATCTTTTAATTTCAAACTATTTAATACTTCATCTATTTCTTTTACCAAACTATCAAGCTTATCTTGACTAGTTATCTTAAGATCTGAATCTAAGTTCTTTATTTTATCTAATAAAGCATTTAACTTTTCAACTGACTCTAAATTGTATATAGAAAAGTCATAAGGTATTAATGATGTTATGTTTCTTAATTTACTATAATCAGCTTCACATAACTCTAATTCTTTTTCTTTTTCAGATATCAAAGTTATATAATTATTAACCTCTTCTTGTTCTAATATAGTTTTATCTCTATCAATACTATCAATTAAATCAGTTAACTCTTTATAAGATGCTGTTATATATTTTTGATATTTTACTCCATTTACCTCAATTTCATTTTTAGGTAATGAGTTTATTTTCTCATCTACTTTATCATAATATGCAGCATGATCTTTCAAGTTTTTTACTGCACTATTAATATCAGATGCATATTTATTAACAACCTCTTGCTCTGTTACTAATTTATTTTTATCAACACTATTTATTGCATCTATTACAGCTTTATATGATTCATCTGTATATCTTTCATACTTTGTACCATCTACTTCTATTTCATTTATTAAATCATCACCAAGTTTTTTCTTAGCAGTTTTAATTGCATTATCTACTTCTGTATAATATGCTGCGTGATCTTTTAAAGCGCTTATAGCATTTTCTATTTCAGTAATATACTTATTTACTTCTTCTTGCTCTAATACTGTCTTTGGACTATTTTTTTCCTCATCTTGTATCTTTGCAATTAAATCTGTTAACACTTTATAAGAATCATCTGTATATCTATTATACTTAGTACCAGATACTTCTATTTCATTTTTTGGTACAGCATTAATTGCTTCATCAACTTTATCATAATATGCTGCATGATCTTTTAAATTCTTTACTGCACTATTAATATCAGTTGCATATTTATTAACTGTATCTTGCTCTGTTACTTTTTTATCTCTTACTACACTTGCAACTAAATCTTCTACCTTCTTATATGATGCTTCAGTATATCTTTCATACTTAACACCAGATACTTCTATTTCATTTTTTGGTACAGCATTAATTGCTTCATCGACTTTATCATAATATGCCGCATGATCTTCTAAAGCATTTACTGCGTTATTAATATTAGTAGCATACTTATTAACAGTATCTTGTTCTGTTACCTTTTTATTTTTATCAACACTATTTATTGCATCTATTACAGCTTTATATGATTCATCTGTATATCTTTCATACTTTGTACCATCTACTTCTATTTCATTTATTAAATCATCACCAAGTTTTTTCTTAGCAGTTTTAATTGCATTATCTACTTCTGTATAATATGC
Organism: Paratractidigestivibacter sp.; assembly: GCA_963592455.1. GTDB lineage: Bacteria > Bacillota_I > Bacilli_A > RF39 > UBA660 > Aphodocola. The sequence goes on from CAVAWS010000015.1 coordinate 5,032, forward strand.
TGCGTGATCTTTTAAAGCGCTTATAGCATTTTCTATTTCAGTAATATACTTATTTACTTCTTCTTGCTCTAATACTGTCTTTGGACTATTTTTTTCCTCATCTTGTATCTTTGCAATTAAATCTGTTAACACTTTATAAGAATCATCTGTATATCTATTATACTTAGTACCAGATACTTCTATTTCATTTTTTGGTACAGCATTAATTGCTTCATCAACTTTATCATAATATGCTGCATGATCTTTTAAATTCTTAATAGCATTATTAATGTTTTCTGCATATGAATCAATTTCACTTTGATCTTTAACCTTTTTGCCAGTTACAACATTTGAAACAGCATCAGTTAATGCTTTATATGATTCATCTGTATATCTATTATATTTAACACCTGCTACTTCTATTTCATTACTTATCTTATTAGCATTATTAATAGCATTATTAACCTCTGTATAATTACCTGGTATGTTATTATAAATTGAAGTTAATGTACTAACATATGTATCTAATGTTGATTGATTTTTCTTAGTAATATTTTGATAATTATCTTTGTTATTATATTCTTCAATTAATTTTATATATTCTTCATTATCCCTATAAAACTCACTATCTAATGAAATAATCTTACTTATTATTTCATTATACTTTGTATAATCAGCTTTTTTTTCTTCAGGTGTATTATTTATTATAGTTTCTAAATTTTTAACAGCTTCATCTATTTTAACTTGAGTAGTATCTCTTGTTTTATATACTTCTTTTGCGGCATTAATGTAATTATTATAAGTATCTACATTATAATAGTCATCATCATACTTATCCATTTTAGCTGCTGCTTCAACTAATTTTTCTTCTAACGTAGATTTATCATAAATAGTAAATTCAATAGTAACGTCTTTTGTTCTTGTAAATACTGATGCATCATTTGTTTTAAATTGATATTCATAAGCACCAGTCCATTTTTTCTTATAATACTCTGCATAAACAGGAAGTTTAATTGAAACAGTTCCATTCGTTGTTTGTTTTACACTTCCCCATAATCTGTGTGAGGGATCACCAAATGTTTCATAATCAGTAGAACTTTTAGCTTCATATGTATGACCATTTTCATAACTATCATATTTAATATAATCAGATAATTTAACATCATCATCACTACTCATTGCAGATGATCTTTCTCCTTCTGGCGCTGTTATTAAAACTCCATTTGAAAATGTTGTTTTATATGAAAAATTAACATTCATATCATATAGATCTTCTGATTTATCCATTACAACTTTGCTTCTATTAGCTTTATAGTAAAAATTTTCTGTCGGATTATTAGCATATGCATATTCTCCAGTACTTTCCTCTGATTCAACTAAAGGCAAACTAGCTAAATAAGAATCACCATATACTACATGATAAAAGTTTATATCATATATTTCACTAAAGCTTTCTCCATCTACTTTATAATTTATAGTTAACTGCTCTTGTACATCTTTATAGTCATAAGCATCTTTTATACTACCATAAAACTTTGCTTCTACACTAGTATTAGCTGCTAATGATGCAGGAAATCCATTGCTTTGAAAATTTGCAGTTCCTCCATCAGTACCCGTTATATCACCAGTACCACTAAGTGAATAAGTTATATCAGTCATCTCTTTATCAGTAGTATTGTTAATAGTTACCTTAAAATTATCCCAGTCATATATAGTAGCACCATTATATTGTTCCCAACCATCTGGATCACCTAAAAGTACCTTTTTAGGAACACTTATTACAACACCTTTATAAACTTTAGAACCTGTTATAGTTGTTCCAAAAATAGATCCTTTTAATTTATCTGCATTTATTATATTTAAATCAAATAACCCACCAAACACTAAACATATCGCTACCATTATTGATGTTGCACTTAAAATAAGTGCATTTTTCTTTTGTTTAGTGTCTGCAAGTTTTGGTCTTCCAACTTTAAATTTTTCTTCTTCTTTTTTAAAACTAAAATTCATAACAAAAAACCTACTTTCTTACTATCTTATTCATATATATGATAACACATCAAAAGATTTATCGTCAATATTATTTATTTTTTTATTATAATTTGACATATAACTATATAATATTATTTACAAAATACACTTATTTATAACAAATATCTTTTAAAAAGTATTATAATAAAAAGTAATTAAGGTGGTTTAAAGTGACATATCAAGATGTATTAAATAATTTATCTAAGTCTAAATTTAGAAGCAGTTTTCATTTAAGAAAATACATGATTGACTATATTAATGAAAAAGGATACAAAAAAATTAAAGAACACGCATATGACTTTATAAACAAAAGACTTGCACCAAGTACTATATCAAATGATGGAAAGCAAACTCCTATGAAAGGTCATCCTGTGTTTATTGCACAACATGCATGTGCTTGCTGCTGCAGAGGCTGTTTAGAAAAATGGTACAAAATCCCTAAAGGAAGAAATCTAACAAACAAGGAAATAGATTTTATTGTAAATTTAATTATGCTGTGGATAAAAAAAGAAACATCTAATAATTAGGTGTTTTTTACTTTATATATTAACTTCCATGGAACAGAGTATGCTTCGTTTAAAGAATCAGTATAAATATTAAACTTATCATTAGATTGACAACTTGCAAAATCAACAACATAGTCTTCCCACTCTTCATAATTACTAAAACCATCATGAGTACATCCACATAATGCAATTAAAAATTCTAAATCATTATTATTGGCATTTCTAATTATATCTAAAGTTGCTTCACAAGGAAAAGTTGAAACTAACAAACTATCTTTTTTAACAGGTGTATCTAAACTAAAATTACTCTTGTTTATTTCAACGTTTTTTAATGATGAAATAACTATTTTAGGATCATATGCTTTAACAGAACCAAAATTATTTTTACTTTGATACTCCCCTATTATTTCAGCTAATCTAGGATAAGTGCCTGACGCTACTTCAACAACGTCTCTATTTAATCCATAAATATTATTTATCTTATTAAATATTCCATAATAAAAATCTTTTTCTTTTGATATTATTCCAAACTTTGAGTATAATTCAGCTAATATATCATATGCATATCCAGGATTATAATAAAAATCAAGATAATGGTTAATTAAATAATCATAAGCTTCTGGTGAGTAG
>CAVAWS010000015.1:8187-9956 GCA_963592455.1 Paratractidigestivibacter sp.
GTAGTTATCTTTATTTTTTAATAAAAAACGTGTTAACCTTACTTCTTTTTCATCCACATATTTCTTTTTATCTTTAAAAAATTTCATAATAACCTCTTAATCAATAACTACTATTATATTCAATAAATTATTGAAGTCAATATTAGTTATTTTTTTAAATCGTCTATTTCTTTTTGAATTGCTGTAACCATTTTTTCAAGCATATCTAAAGTATTTTTCTTATCATTTTCTTTATAGTTCAAGCCAGAAAAAGTATCAGCGTTATTTCTACCAGTTTCTGTAGAACTTACTGGCTCTAATCCTCTTTCTTGCATAACTGCTCTATAAAAAGCATTAGTAGATAAAACTTGTGCAACAAGCATAAGCCAGTTTCCAACGGCATTTTGTTCATTCGCAGTCATATCATCTATTAAAATATATCCAACTACAACCGCTGATAAAGAAAATAACTTAGGAGGAACATTTGGTAGCAAAATAATCCCTCCTTCATAAAAAATTATATGAAAAAAGTGTGCATCACATAACTAATTAAAGGCAAGTTCAACATCTAAATTCTCATCCATAAGTGCTATATAAAGAAAAATAACACCACTTATTAATATTAGAAAAGATCCAAAGAATGATAAATAAGTTAATTCTTTTTTCTTATTAGTATCACTTACCTTTAGTTTTAATACATCATCATAAGAACTTTTAGCAAAATAAAAATAAACTATGAATAACGTAAGAAAAATTAATACCATTATCTTTTTATATTTTTCCTTGCTAGAATAATCATTATTAAAAAAATACTTTCTTTCTAAATGATTAGAATACCAACTAGCTATTATTACAACTATATATAAAACCCATATATAATCTTCTACTTTAAGTTCATTTAACTTATCTTTTAATTCTTCATTTAACATACTAAATTATATGTAAGTTATTTAAATAAACCATAAATTTTTACTAACAATGCTTCATAAAAAGGAACTTTATAAACTTTTTTAGGCTTTTTATCAGTTACCGCTCTAACTATTTTTATAACAACAGAATCAAGGTTTCTTTTCTCACTTTTATTAAGTATAAAGTGTTCTATTTTATATAATTTATTTTTAATCTTTTTAAAATATTTTCCATTATCATACTTATTATCTAAAAATAAATTATTAAATCCAGTATGATAAATTCCAGGTTCTACAATTACGGTTTCAACATTACTACTTATCAAAGATAACTCTTTTTGAAGTGCAGACGTAAGAGATATAATACCTGCTTTTGTTGCTGAATAAATACCTAAGAAAGGTATTGAAATAAGTCCTGCTAAAGATGATATAACAACTATTCTACCCTTATTTTTTTCAATCATTTGTCTTATTACTATTTGAAGCAGTCTAAATGAAGAAAATATGTTAACTTCAAAGTTATCTCTTACTTTATCAATATCAGCTTCTATTATAGAACCGCCTTGTGCTACTGCAGCATTATTTACTAATACATCAATATCTAAATCAAGTACTTTTAATCTATCTTCCTCGCTTGTTATATCTAGTTTAAACACATATATATTTTTATAATTCATTAATTTTTTTCTTAAGTATAGAGCCTCTTTTTTAGTATGACAAGTTAAATACACCTTATGATTCATCTCTGCTAATACTAATGCTACTTCATAACCTATACCACTTCTTGCTCCTGTTATTAAAATCTTCATAAAAAAATCACCATTAATTGAACTGCACCCCGTAAAGTAGACGCCAAAAAAAAAGCAGTTCAATAAAAGTGCT
>CAVAWS010000016.1:0-1610 GCA_963592455.1 Paratractidigestivibacter sp.
CTATAATATCTTCTTTATTTTCTTCTGATACATTATTATCTTTATTTATACTTTCTATAATACTTTCAAATGTAATATTAATATTATTAACATTTGAATTATAATTACTATTATCAACATTTAAAGTAATATTTGGAACATTTATACTGTAATTATCATTACTTTTCGCCATTTCTTTATCTAAAATAATATCTTCATATTCCTCATAAATTGACTCTAATTCAGATAATGTTTTTTCCAAATCGCTTTTATATTTTCTATAAATAATTTCACTGTTATCAGAACCAATTGATAAAACGCTCGGATAATAGTATCTATTTTTTAGTCTTTTAGTATCAGTATTATCAGAACCAAATTCTCTTTCCATAAATCTAATAATTGAAGTATTCCAAGCACTAAATTTTGGATTATCTTTTCCACTATGATTATCAAGCAGTTCTTTTCCTTTTTCTATTAATGATTTTAATTTTTCTTTTCTATTCATTAAATTACACCTCTTCATAACTTCTTAATACCATTTTACCACAAAACAGATTATTCAACAATATTTTTGTGATTAAAACTCACAAATTCTATTGACATCAATTAATATTAAGTGTTATTATTATGTTGTGAGCATACCTCACAGTATAATTTCTTTCTTTAGTTGGTAATCTTTACATAGATATATTTATATCTAGAGTCTAAATGAAAGGAGGATTTGTTTATATGGATGCTAGAGAAACTTTAAAACTTATTTCAAAGCAATGGTGTAATCTTGATGATTTAATGAAACTTGCTGAAATAGGTAAAAATAATGCCGTTAAACTTAGAAGAGAAATAAAAGATGACCTAATTGATAAAGGTTATACTCTTCCTAATAACAGATTACCAATGATTGAAGTCGTTAATAAGTTAAAAATCAATATTAATTACTTAGAAAAAATGGCTAAAGAAAATTTATAGAAAGGAATTATATGAAAACAATTGAAGAATTAAAAAATAGTATTGTCGATATTAATTATATTATTGAAAATATGATTAGAGAAAATGGTCTATATTGCTTACTTGGAGAAGCTAAAGTAGGAAAATCTGCTCTAGCTCTTCAAATAGCAAATTCTGTTTGTAATGGTATTCCTTTCTTGAATTTAAAGACTAACAAAACACCTATTTTGTATTTAAGTACAGAAATGAATCCATCTGAAACTATAAGTCGTATTAATTTTATGGAATGTAACTTAAAGGAAAATGATTTTTTTTATACTTTTCCAGAAGATAATATAACACAAATAAGCATATTAAAAGTTGAAAAAGAAATAAGTGAATTTAAGGAAAAATATAACGGCAAATTAATATTCATTGATATGTTTAATGGCATAAATTTTGGAAGTTATTATGATTTAAATAATTACCAAGATATGAGTCAAAAGATATTTCCGCAATTGCGTAAATTATGTAATAACTATAATGTTACTATAATCATAGTTCATCATTTAAATCGTAAAGGTAAATCTTTAGGAAGTACTGCAATTGATACTTGTGTAGATGGTAAGATTGCATTAAAACAAGATGAAAACATCAAATCAACTTTCTATTTAAATTATGAAAGCAGAGATTACAAGGCATTAAAT
>CAVAWS010000016.1:1620-17584 GCA_963592455.1 Paratractidigestivibacter sp.
TAAATTACGCGCTAAAAAGAAATGATAATTTAATCCTAAGTATTGATGAAAAAACCGAAGAAACACTTAATCCAAATTTAATTCAATTTTTAAAATATGCAATCAATAAAAAAGAATTTACTTTTACTATTTCAGAAATGGTTAGTAAATTAAATTTATTTATTACTCCACCTGTCTTAGGTAAACTAATATCAAATAATAAAGATGAGTTAGAAAAGTTAGGATTATTTATAGAATGTAAAAGAACACAAACAGAAAGACTATATACTGCTAAATATAAGGAACCTCTGGAAATGCTTACTGATAATATTTTTTCAGAAAGTAATAGTAATAATTTAAATTCAAAGGAGGATAATGATTATGGCAGTTAAATTATTAGATAAAAAAGAATGGACAAAAGATGGCCGTAAATGGATTTTTTATGACTATGTTAAGAATTTAGATGGATCTAGAAGAAAGTATAAGTCAAAGAAGTTTTTTACTAAAACAGAAGCGTTAAAAGCCGAAAGAGACTTTTTAACAATTAATGCTGATAGAAGTGATAAAGATCGTAATATGACTTTTAAAGATTTATATACACTCTTCTATGCATACAAAGAAGATAAAGTAAAATATACTACTTTAAAAACTTATCGTGATAGAGAAAAATTTTTCAAAGGCTTAGATAATGTTAAATTAAAAGATTTTAATATTGAACACTTTGAGAAATGGAAAAAGCAAATAAATTCTTATGGGTATACAACTAATCATAAAAATCATTTATTTAAATTCTTTAAAGAATTATTAAACTTTGCTACTAAATGGTACAACTTTAATTTTACGGCAACTTATAATAAAATGACTAATTTTACTGACCCAAACGAAATACCAAAAGAAATGTTATTTTTCACTTATGAAGAATTTAAAAAATTCATATCGGTAGAAGATGATATTCTATTTAAAACATTATTTGAAACTTTATATTATTGTGGACTTCGTAGGGGTGAACTTAGAGGACTAACATGGAAAGATATAGATTTTAAAAATCAATATTTAAGCGTTAACAAAAATATTGTAGCAACTCAAGGTGATGAAAAGAAACCATATATGGTAACTACACCTAAAACAAAATCTAGTATAAGAAATATTCCTATACCAAAAGTATTAATGGAAGATATGAAAGTATTATATAAAGTTTCTAAAAGACATTATGGATTTAATGATGACTGGTATTTGTTTGGAGATACTGATCCAATTACAAATGGAAAGTTAAGACATAGAAAAAACAAGGATTGTAAGTTAGCAGAAGTTAAACAAATTAGAATACACGATTTCAGACATAGTTGTGCATCGCTTTTAATTAATAGTGGTGCTACTATAAATGTTGTAGCAAAGTATTTAGGACACACAAAAATAGATGAGACGTTAAATACTTACTCTCACCTATTTAAGAATCAATTAAATGAAATAATTAATATTATAGACAAACTAAATTAAAATGGGTACCTATTTGGGTACCTAATACATATATCAAATGACTTAAAGCCCTTATAAACAAAGTATCCCGCCATTTCTGACGGGATTTCAGGGGGCAAAAATATATCGCGTACAAAACAAATTATTACTAGTTAAAAGCCTTATATTATAAGCATTTATAAATTATAAATAATTACAAAATTTTAAATATAATTATCAAATTCAGCAATATTATTTTCATTAATTTTCAATTAATTTACCTTTAGGAATAAAATATCTTATTATTCCATTATGTTTTTCATTAGTTTCTTTTTCAAAACTTGCATATGGATGACAGAAGTAAACGGTTGTATTTAGTATGTCCTGTATTTCTTTCCAAGCAGAGAATTCAGTTCCATTATCAGTAGAAATAGATTTAATAATATCATTCAGATTATCTTTTACCATATTAATTTTCCTATTTATAATTTAATTTTAACTTATCTTTACCAATATAACAACAAAAGAAAGCCATACTTAGCTTTCTTTTTTACATTACTTATTATACTTAGCAAGTTCTCCCCTTAACATTTCCATTGTTTTAGCTGGATTTGCTTTACCACGAGTTTTTTTCATAACCTGTCCTACAAAGAAGTCTATCATTCTTGTTTTTTCAGGATTATATTCTCTTGCCTGTTCGTCATTTTCCTTTAATACTTCCATAACAATATCATGAATAGATGCATCATCAGTAATTTGCATCATACCTTTTTCTTTTACGATGACGCTAGGTTCCTTACCTGATTCAATCATGTCTTCAAATACTTCTTTAGCTTGCTTTGAAGATATTGTTTTTTTATCAATTAAATCAATTAATTCTTTTATCATTTCTGGTTTAACAGGAACTTCTTCTATTTTCATTTCATTTTCATTTAAATATCCCATAAGCATGCCAGTTACCCAGTTACAAGCCTTTTTAGGATCTGCTCCTAAATCTACACAGTCATTAAAGAAGTCTGAGTTTTCCTTTACCTTAACTAGTACATCTGAATCATATTCTGATAGATTAAATTCATTCATATACTTTTGTTTTCTTTCAAGTCTAAGCATAGGAATAGTACTTTTTATTTCTTCTAGCAATTCATCTGTAACCTTAATTGGTGGGATGTTTGGCTCGATAAAGTATTTATAGTCTACTGCATCAGCCTTATCTCTCATCTTAAATGTTTCACCAGTTTCATCATCAAAACGCCTTGTTTCTTGTTCTACTTTTCCACCATTTTGAAGTATTTCTGATTGTCTTTCTATTTCAAAATCAATTGCACGTCCTACGTTATAAAATGAGTTAATGTTTTTCATTTCAACCTTAGTACCTAACTCATCTGTATCTGAAATTGATACGTTAACGTCACATCTCATTTGTCCTCTATCACTTCTAGCTTCCGAAACACCACAGTAAATAATTAGTGAACGATAAGTTTCTAAGAATGCTAAAGCTTCTTCTTTAGAATGTAAACAAGGCTCTGTTACAGTTTCTAATAAAGGAACGCATGATCTATTATAATCTATTAAAGAATATGTATCATAATGGTCTAGTGATGCAGTATCTTCTTCTAAGTGAGTATCATGTATTAATACTTTTTTAATTTGTCCATCTACTTCTATATCAACACTACCATTTATACCTACTGGTTTAGTCATTTGAGTTATTTGATATCCCTTTGGTAAGTCTGGATAATAATAATTTTTTCTGTCAAATAACACAACGTCTGGTGTTGTACAATTCATTGCCATAGATACTTTAAGTGCTCTTTTCCAAGCTTCCTTATTAGCGATAGGAAGTATTCCAGGAAAACCTAAGTCTTGGTATGCAACGTGACTGTTTGGAGCTTCTGTGTATCCATTAATTGAAGGAGAAAAAACCTTTGAATTAGAATCAAGTTCGCAGTGAACTTCAAGCCCGATTGTTACTTTATACATAATTAGTCTTCCTCCTTTACTGAAAGTGGCACAAAACCAATTTTTTCTTCTAGTTTATTTGCTATGTTACATACTATGTCATCTGTCTTTATAGGACCTGTTATGTTTATAGCAACTGGCATATCATCAACTATTCCTGATGGAATTGTAATTGATGGAAATCCTCCAAAGTTTCCTATTGCAAGATGATTTTCTAAAAGTAAGTATTTTTCTGATAGTCTGTCCATCTCATCATCAAAACGTGGTGCGATAGCGCCTGCGTTTGGCATAATTAATCCATCATATTCTTTAAATAAGTTTGTCATAGCATCTACCGCTAATCTTCTTATTCTTTGTGCGTTTTTAAATAATTTTTCTTGGTTTTCCTTTTGAAGAATAAATGATCCAATAACAAATCTTCTTCTTATTAATTCTGAGAATCCTTCTGTTCTAGTATTTATCATAACCTCATCTGGAGTTAAACCTTCTTTTCTGTTACCAAATGGTATTCCAGTTAAATTTGAGTTGTTACTAGTTGCCTCAGCACAAGATATTGCCATATAAGATGGATAAATACCATTTAATATCTTTTTATCTACACTTTCTTCTTTTACTTCAATGCCTAATTCCTTAGCATATGAAAGTACTTTTAAGAAGTTATCATAGTATTTTTTATCATTTTTTAGTTCATCTACTATTTCTTTAATGTAAAATAGTTTTCTTCCTTTTACATCTTTATCTAAGTTTTCTACAAAGTTTATATTTGATGAATCAAATGAAGTCATGTCATTTTCATCTATTCCTTTGATGTTATCCATAACGCATGCTACATCTTTAACGTATTTTGCAAAGCATCCAACGTGGTCTAGGCTTGATGCAAAGGCAAATAATCCCCAACGTGATACAAGGCCATATGTTGGTTTATATCCTACTACTCCACCATATCCTGCAGGTTTACGGATGGAGTCTCCTGTATCTGAACCAAGTGCATAAGGAACAATACCACGAGCTACAGCTGCGGCTGATCCTGCTGATGAACCACCTATCATACGAGACTTATCCCAAGGGTTTCTAACAATTCCGGTGTGTCCTGTTGTACCAGTTCCTCCCATAGCAAGTTCATCAAGTACTGTTTTTCCAATCATAACCATACCAGATTCTTTTAACTTTTTAACAGCACTTGCATCAAATACTGGAACGTAGTTTGATAATATGTTTGATGATGCAGTTGTAAGTATGTCTTTTGTTGAGAAGTTATCTTTAATAGCACAAGGAATGCCAGATAAAACGTTATCTGTAACTTCACTTTCTTTTGCATCGTCAATGATTGTTACAAAACTATTTAACTCATTTTGGTACTTATGAGCTTTTTTTAGTGATTCTTCTGTTAATTCTTTACTTGTTACTGCACCGCTTTTTAAAGCTTCATGTATTTCTTGTAAACTTTTATCTAGAATACTCATTAGCTTTCACCTCCTACTACTTTAGGAACCTTAACTTCATCATATACTGTATCACTTGCGTTTTTAACAGCATCATCAGTTGTTAAAGTACTTGTTGCAACATCTTCTCTTAAGTGTGCCTCTTCGTTAACAAACGGAAAAGTCATTGGCTCTACTTTTTCAATTCCTTCTATTTTTGTTATTAAATCCATGTGTTTTAAAATAGTTTCGAATTCTTTTTCAAATGATGGGAACTCTTCTTCTTTCATTTTAAACATAAGTTTAAGTGCATAATCTTGTATGTTGTCTCTTGTTATTTTTTGCATTGTATAAAAGTCCTCCTTATCTTAATTTAATATGTGTTTCTCTAAGTTGTAATTCTGTAACTTCATTTGGTGTACCAGTAAGTACATCTTCACCATTTTGGTTAAGTGGGAATGCAACTGTTTCTCTTACGCTTTCTTCTTCACCTAGCATCATAAGTGATCTATCTATTCCAAGTGCCATACCTGCGTGTGGTGGGCATCCGTATTTAAAGGCTGTATAAAGTGCACTGAATTTTTTCTTTATGTCTTCTTCTGTGTATCCAGCGATTGAAAATGCCTTTAGTAAAACTTCTGGTCTATTGTTTCTAACTGCTCCTGAAACAAGTTCAACACCGTTACATACAACGTCAAACTGATCTGCGTAAATATCTAATGGATCCATTGTTTCTAGTGCTTTCATACCACCTCTTGGCATACTAAATGGATTATGCATAAAGTCTAGTTTACCAGTTATTTCACTTATCTCATACATTGGCATATCTGTTACAAAGCAGAATTCAAATAAGTTATGATCCATTAAGTCTAACTTACGTCCTAATTCAGTTCTAATTAAACCAGCGTTTTTACAAACAACGTCACGTCTTTTATCAGCGATAAAGAAAAGTACGCTTCCAGTTTTTAAACCAGCTTTATCAAATAATGCTTTTCTATCTTCTTCTGTTAAGAATTTATCAATAGGACCTTTAAGGCTATTATCTTCCATAACTGATATATAACCAATACCAGGCATATCAATTGATTTTGCGTAATCTACTATTTCATTAAACCAGCTGTTTGGTTTAGATGCTATATCGTCTACTTTAATAGCACGAACGATAGAATCTCTAAATGGTCTAAAGCTTGTTTCTTTAAATACCCCTGATACATCAATTATTTCTAGTGGATTTCTTAAATCTGGTTTGTCAGTACCATACTTAAGCATTGATTCGTTGTAAGGGATTCTTTTAAAGTGTCCTTCTGTTACTTTTCTTTTACCAAATTCTCTAAAGAATGCTGGGTATACTTCTTCTGCAACAGCCATAACGTCTTCTTGGTCTGCAAAAGCCATTTCCATATCTAGTTGGTAGAATTCTCCGACAAGTCTTTCTTTTCTTCCATCTTCGTCTCTAAAACAAGGAGCTAATTGAAAGTATTTGTCAAAACCTGATGCCATTAGAAGTTGTTTGAATTGTTGTGGTGCTTGTGGAAGAGCGTAAAATTTTCCCTTATGTTTTCTTGATGGGATAATAAAATCTCTTGCACCTTCTGGAGATGATGAAGTAATGATTGGTGTTGTTATCTCTAAAAATCCTAACTCCATCATTTTATTTCTTAAGAAGTTAAATGCTTTAGAGCGCATAACTATTTTTTCATGAACTTTTGGGTTTCTTAAGTCTAAAAAACGATATTTTAATCTTACGTCTTCTGCTACTTTTTTAGATTCATCTATTTCGAATGGTAAGTTTTTTGCAGTGTCTGATAATAGTTCTAATTCTTCTACTACTACTTCTATCTCTCCTGTTGGTATTTTTTTGTTTATTGTATCAATATCTCTTTTAACTACTTTTCCTGTAACTTTAATAACTGTTTCTTTTGTTACTCCTTTAAGCATAGTATCATCGTGAACAACTATTTGTGTTACTCCGTAGTGATCTCTTAAGTCGATAAACATAACTCCACCATGGTCTCTTATACCTAATACGAAACCAGCTAGTGTAACTTTTTTATCTAAATCTTTAATTGTTAGTTCTCCGCATGTGTTTGTTCTATATGTACTCATTTTTTATTTTCCTTTCTTTTATCAAGTTTAAAAAAAACAGCAAATCATCCCATAGGGACGAATAGCTGTTTATATCCGTGGTACCACCCAAATTACTATTTATTAAATAGTCACTTTCTGAAACTCTAACGGGTTATCTTCCGTCTTAGCCTACTTTATTTAAATTTCGGTAAGAAGCTCCAAGGTGTTCTTTCATTAAACTATCTTACTGATATCTCACCGTCATCAGCTCTCTTTTAAGAATCATTTAATTACTTTTCCTCTTCAACGCGAAAATATTAATTATATTTAAATTATACCATGTTTTTCTTGTTTTATAACAAAAAATTTAATTATTGACAGATTATCTGATTTTTTTATGCGTTTTATTATATTTTTCTATTCCGTCATTTATAGAATAAACTTTTTCATTTGTTTCTTGTTCTAAAAATCTTTTCATTTCTTGGTAGAAATATCCGTAGTCTTCAAATGATAAAAACATTGTTGATAAAACATCGTCTTTTTTTATTATCTTGCTCCACTCATCAGAGTACCATATTTCTGAGTATTTAAATAATATATCCATGTTTCTTTCGTATAGTCTTCTTTTTTCAAAAGGATCTAGTTTCTGCTTAATTTTATAAAATTGGGTTGTATCTATAAGTTTCATTTCGTTATCATTATGCATTATACTAGATACCGTTATATCCTTAAGGGCTATTTGGTTATCACTCATTTTCTTTATATCATTTAATATGTTCTTTGTGCCATTTATTAAGGCATTAAAATTTATTTCACCCACGTCTTTAATTAAATCTTTTGCGTTAAAATATTCAGCAAAAGTTGCTAGTACCTTACCTTTTTTTGTTAAACTATAAAATGGAACTACAACGTTTTTAAGGTCTAATTTATAAAGTTCATCTTGAGTTTCTTTAACAATCATCTCTCTTGGAGTACTAAATTTTTTGGCAACTATTTTATCGTTTATCTTAAATGTAGCTCCTTCTACTCCAGAACCAATTTTTTATATTTTTCACTTAGTTTATTTATATCGCCATAAAAATCATTTAAATCAAGTTCTCCCATAATTTCTGCCTTTCTTACTTATTTGTTACTTTATTATATCATAATATTTTTAATATTGAAAATCGTTAATCGTTATAAGTATATAAAAAAAGTAGCTTTCGCTACCTTAAATTTCTAAGTGGCGCTTCAAGTAGGACTCGAACCTACGACCTGCCGGTTAACAGCCGGATGCTCTACCAACTGAGCTATTGAAGCAAAGTTTTAAATGTTTTAACCAAACAACGTAATTAATTATATTATTTATCTTAATCTTTGTCAAGCATTTTTTAATAAAACTTCACTTTATTATATTTTGCGCTAAAATAAACGTCACAAAGAAAGGCAAAATATATGGATACTATAAAATATAATGATATAAATATAATGAATTGTAATTATAAAAAAGGCAGTTTTGCAAAAATTGACAAGTATGCTTTTAATGGTAGATGTTACGCATTAAAGAAATTTAATGATGAAAAATATTTAAATGGAAAGAAAATGAAGATAAATGAACTTAGTAAAATTAATGATGATCATCTAATATTGCCAAAATTATGGGTGGAAAAAGATGGTAATAAGAATCAATATTTATCAAGTTTTTGCTACGGAAGTCAAATTAGTAAAGACGGAATCATTGATAAATTAATGTATACAAAGGAATTAATAAATCATATGCACGAGTATAAAATTATTCATGGTGATTTAAATAAATCTAACATACTATTTATTGGTAATGACCCATTCATAATTGATTTTGATAATGCATCATATAACAATAGCAAAATAGATGTAAATAGTTTGAATGATTATTCTGCTGATTATATTAAAAAATTAGACGTTAATAACGGACTAGATGTTTATTTGTTTAATTTACTTACTTTTTCTTTATTAAATGAAGTTCCCTACTTTTGTGTTAGAAAAGAAGTAATGAATAGAAATTACAAAATATTTTATTCTAAAGATGGAATTGAGTTATGTAATGCGTTTTTTCTTGATAAGGGATATTCAGATAAGGATTATTTAATTGATCTTGTAAGTAGCAGCTCTAAGAGGATTTAGAGCTGTTTTATTTTATAAATGGTAATTGATCTACTTTCTTTGAAATTGTGTTTTCATCTATATAATATGGATCAGTGGTATAAATATCTAACTTATATTCATAATTTAACATTGTTTTTCTTAAGTCAATTTTTCTTTTTTCCTCTTTAAAATGCATACATAGAAGTATTTTATCTCTCATACTCTTTAGCGTTTCAACATCTGGGTTATAGTTTAGTAAATCTGAAATAAAGTAGCTAAGTGATAATTTATCATTGCAGTTTAAAATATTTCTTGTTATATAAATTAAATCGCTGCCATTGTTATTTAATATTTCATTTTCATATTCCTTTAATATTTTTTCTATTATTTTTTCATTTATTTCAACACTTACTAAAATAATACTAAAATCACTTTTAGCATAAATATATTTTTTCATCATTATAAATTTCTCTACCTTTCATATTAATTATATGAGGGAGTTTTATTTTTATAATTAAAAAACACTTAAGTCATAGCTTAAGTGTAAATTTCTTGGTTGCGGGAGTAGGATTTGAACCTACGACCTTTGGGTTATGAGCCCAACGAGCTACCGAGCTGCTCCATCCCGCGATATAATATGGCGGAGGAAGAGGGATTCGAACCCCCGCGCCAGTTGCCCGACCTCCTGGTTTTCAAGACCAGTCCCTTCAACCAGACTTGGGTATTCCTCCGCTTAATTTATAATATGCTTAAAAATTAGTTATATAACTTTCAAGCGCAATAAAATTATAACACATACTTTTTTCATTTGTCAATAATTAATTAAAAAAAGGCGGCATAAAAGTAATACCACCTTATACATGTAATTTTATTTATCGTCAGCCACTAATCAATTAACCTAGATTAATCAACGTTAAGCTAACTTCATTATCATCACTTCCTTCGTATTTTTTTATATATAGTAATAAAACAGTGTTTATAGATTTTTTAAGGAGTTCGGTATTTTATCTTATAAGCATCACCTCTTACTTTCTATACTTTAAGTATAATAAATAATTATTAAATAGATATATTTATTTTATTAAATTTTATTAAACAAAAAAACTAACCTTTTGGTTAGTTTATTTCATAAGTGGTGCCCGAGGCCGGACTTGAACCGGCACGAGGTTTAACACTCGCAGGATTTTAAGTCCTGTGCGTCTACCAATTCCGCCACTCGGGCGTGGTGTCCAGTACGCGATTCGAACGCGTGACCCTCTGATTAAAAGTCAGATGCTCTACCAGCTGAGCTAACTGGACATATATTTTAAAGAAATGGTTGCCTCGGCAAGATTCGAACTTGCGCATGTCAGAGTCAAAGTCTGATGCCTTACCACTTGGCGACGAGGCAATCTAAGTGGTGGGGAGAGGTGGATTCGAACCACCGAACCCTAAGGAACAGATTTACAGTCTGCCGCGTTTAGCCACTTCGCTATCTCCCCAAATATGGTGCCGAAAGCAGGACTTGAACCCGCAACCTACTGATTACAAGTCAGTTGCTCTACCAGTTGAGCTATTTCGGCAAAAATGGTGGACGCTACAGGACTCGAACCTGTGACCCCCTGCTTGTAAGGCAGGTGCTCTAACCAACTGAGCTAAGCATCCATAAATAATTTTTAAATATTCACCAGAGAACGTATATAAGCATATCAATATTTTTGGATATTGTCAAGTAAGTTTTAACTTTTTTTGTCAAACTCTTTCATTTTTTCGTCAATCCAAGCCGGTAATCTCTTTTTTAGCAGATAAAATCCAAAAACAGTTTCTTTTATTTTTTTATTTTTTTTCTTAATATTTGCGCCATCAACTCTCTTCATTGAAAGTTTACATTGATTTTTTTGTTTACCAACTTCAAGAATTTTAATTGTAACTTCATCCCCCACTTCGACATAATCATTAATATCCTTAACATATTTATCGGTTATTTCAGATATGTGAATCAAGCCACTATACTCATCGCCAAATGAAGCGAATACTCCGTAAGACTGAGTGTTTGTTATGACCACATTTACTATGTCTCCTTTTTTATATTTATCCATTTTTCACCTCTAAAATGATTATAACACAGAAAATTGTTCAAAACAAATTATTTACTTCTTTTAATTTGTAGAGTATAATTACTAAAGGTGATTGAAATTGGATAATAATATTAATAATAAAATAATTGAAGTAATAGACAAAGTAAGACCTTATTTAAAACATGATGGCGGAGATGTTGAATTTGTTTCGTTTGAAGACGGAATTTGTTATGTAAAGTTACAAGGTGCTTGTGCCGGTTGTATGTTTGCTGACATGACAATAAGTAACACCATAGAAGAAATATTAACATCAGAGGTTCCTGAGGTAATTAAGGTTGTCAACGTTAGTGAAGAAGCTTAAACATAGCTTCTTTTTATAATCCAATCAATACTTGGTATATATATATTATACAAATTTGATAAAAATAAATACGTGTTTAATAAAAAAAGTTCATACTCGTTTGATTTTATAATTATTTTTTCTATTTCTAATTCTTTTTTCTTCTCATTTACAATGTCATCATATAAATCGAAAAAATAGCTTGGATATAGCAATCTAGAATAAAACAATAAGGCTTCTTCATAAGTTATCTTGTTATTTCTAAAATAATTTTCCACAATATAGTATGCAAGTTTTTCATCCTTGTAGAAAAAAGCATCTTTCGCATATTCACATATATCTCTTATTTTATAATCACATATATAATTAAGTGGATTATATAAGTCAAATAAAGAATCATTAAATTTTATTCTTTTATGAGAAACACATAAGTCTATTTTCTCATTTTTAATTAAAACATTTCTAGTGTAAGAAATTGCATTTTCTGCTAATCCTATGTAATAATTTATATATTTGCTGATATTTGGAAATTTAATGCCTACTTCATTAATTTGGGATTCTATGTAATCATTTTTTGTTTCCCATAAATTTATCCAATTAAATCTATTTAATATATCCCCTATTTTTAAATTTATTGTTTGTTTATTAATATAGTATATATCGTATAATGAAATTTTTAAGTTTGGGTTTATATGAAAAAGCATAAGTATATATGGTTTGTTATTTATGTAAGTTATTTTATTATTTTCGGCGTTTAAAATTATTTCATGTACCAATATCTTCTTTTCTATCATTTTCTTATTTAGTTCATATAAAAATTCAACATCTTCAGAAGGTCTTTTTAATAATTGGAATACATAATAATTATTATTGTAGTTAAAATAGTAATCATCTTGTTTATGTGATATGTTATCTGGATGTACATTATAATAGTATGATAAGATATTTTTCATATAATCCTCCTATAAAATAATATGCCATATGGGATAAGTTAATGAAAAAACGAATAACTTTTTTAGTCATTCGTTTTATTTAGCTTCTTCGGTCGCTCTTGTTTCTCTTATAACTGTTACTTTAACTGTACCTGGATATTGCATTTCTGCTTCTATTTTATCTTTTATATCACGTGCAGTTTTATAACTACCAACTTCATTTATTTTTTCAGGATGTACAATTACCCTTAATTCTCTTCCTGCTTGCATTGCGTATGCTTTATCCACTCCATCAAAGCTTGTTGCAATTTCCTCTAATTGTTCTAATCTCTTAATGTAATTTTCTAAAGAATCGTTTCTAGCACCAGGTCTTGCTGCTGATAAACTGTCAGCTATTGCAACTAAAACTGATATAACATTATTTGCGGGTTTATCACCATGGTGAGATTCTATAGCATTTATTACAATGTCAGATTCTCCATATTTTTTAGCTAAATTTGCACCTATTTCAACATGTGTTCCTTCAGCTTCAAAATCAATTGCCTTTCCTATGTCATGAAGTAGTCCTGCTCTTTTAGCGATAAGCGCATTTTCACCTAATTCTGCAGCCATTATGCCAGCTAAGTGTGCTACTTCCATAGAATGTTTTAAAGCATTTTGACCATAACTAGTTCTGAAATTTAATTTTCCTATTGTGGTAACTAATTCTGGATCAACCTTAGTTATTCCAAGTTCAAATATAGCTTCTTCACCATATTCTCTTATTTTTACATTTAATTCTTTACAAGTTTTATCATAAACTTCTTCAATTCTAGAAGGATGAATTCTTCCGTCTTTTATTAACGTTTCTATTGTTTGACGGGCAATTTCTCTTCTTAATGGATCGAAACTAGATAAAACTATGGTTTCTGGGGTATCATCTATTATTAAATCAACGCCAGTTACAGCTTCTATTGTTCTAATGTTTCTTCCTTCACGTCCTATTATTCTACCTTTCATTTCGTCGTTAGGTAGTGTAACTACTGAGACTGTTTGTTCATTAGTTACGTCAGATGCATACTTTTGCATTGATTCAACAAGTAAACTTTTTGCTTTCTTGTCAACTTCAATTTTTGCTTCATCTTCTCTTTCTTTAATGTAATTTGCAATTTCTTCATTCATAGAAATTTCTACTTGTTTCATCAATTCAGATTTTGCTTGTTTTTTTGAAAAACCAGATATTTTCTCCAATTTTTCAATTTGTTCTTTAATAATATTTTCTTCTTTTTCTTCTAATCTTTGAATATCTTTTTGTTTTTGTATAATACCATTTTCTTTTTCATCAAGCATTTGCTCACGATTTTGAAGCATAGCATTTCTTTTATCTATACTTTCTTCTCTTTGAAGCAAACGTTCTTGACTATCTTTGATTTCATTTTTCTTTTCTTTTATCTCTTTATCAGTTTCTAATTTTAATTTATATGATTCTTCCTTAGCCTCTAATAAAGCATCGCGTTTTGCTTTTTCGGCTTCTTTTTTTGCCTTTTCTATAATATTTGAAGCTTTTTTATCTTCGCTTTTTCTTTTTAATGCTGTTATTATAAATGCAATTATTGCACCAACAAATAATCCAACTATTAGAAGTAAAATTGAAACCATGTTAATTTCCACTTTTTACCTCCATAATATTATTCACTCGTATAATCTTTTCCTTATACAATTCTATTTTATAATTTAAATTGTAAGTAGTCAAGTTATATATTTTTATGGTGTAAATTTTACCGCGACTTAAAAGTTAACTGACATATTATTTTTTCACTTTTATGTAAAGTTTTTCCTTATGAATTGTTTTATCTCCTAATTTTATTATTGCCTCTCCTATTTTTTCATTGTTTTTATATTTTGTTTTGTACTTTATTTTATAATCTATCTTTATCATTTCTTTTTCTTGTTTTGTTATTGGATAGTAATAATCATCTTGTGCATATATTTTCTTATTTGGAATATTGATTTTATTTTTATCAAAGATTTTTTCCATACTATAATTATTAAAACCATATTCGTATAATTCCTTATGATTTTTAAAATCATTTCCATCATCTAACGTGACTACTATTAAATTCATGTTATTTTTGCTTGCTGATGTAACTAAGGTCCTATGCGCTTTTTTTGTAAATCCAGTTTTACCACCCGTTGTGTATTTATACTGAAATAATAATTTATTTTTATTTTTCCAAAGATAACTTTTCTTGTTTGTTGTTAATGTGTATTTTTTTGTCGAGGTAATTTTTCTAAATTTTTTTAAACTATTAGCATAACGCATTAAAATGGCCATGTCGTAAGCTGTTGAATAGTTTTTATTTTTTTCGTCTAAACCATGTGGGTTAGAAAAAGTTGTGTTTTTCATTCCTATTTCCTGTGCTTTTTTATTCATCTTTTGAACAAACTTTTTTTCTCCTCCAAGGTAATCTGCTATCATCAATGAGGCATCATTTCCACTTCTTAGCATTAAACCATAAATTAAGTCTTCTAGTTTTAATTTCTCATCTATTTCTAAGTAAACATTTGAACCATAGCTTTTTAAAATACTATCGTTTACAGTTACCTTTTTGTTAATTTTCCCTGATTCTATTGCAATTACAGCGGTCATTATCTTTGTTGTAGATGCAATTAACATTTTTTGATTCATGTTTTTAGACACTAATACTCGTTTTGTGTCTTCTTCCATTAGAATTGCCGATTTTCCCAGGCTATATGCATTTATTTTTACTGGAATAGTAATTAATAAAATAATCATGATTAGAATTTTTTTCATTTTATCACCTATGTAATTTTATGAATTGAAAATTAAAAAAACACTTTATTAAAAGCGTTTTTTATCTACAATTTTGGACCATTTTTTTGAATGTTATTTACAATTTTGTATGTGTCTTCAAAATCCCTTTTTGATATTCCGTATAAATCAGTTTTGTTTGTGATGTTGATATATCCTCCTTTTGCGATTTTCATATCACTTCCCCACTGGTTTAAAATTATATTATCTTTTATTTGAACAAATTTTTGAATGCCACCTTTTGGTTTATATAATAAAGGATCTTTTTCATCACTTTCATATTTTTTATTAAAGGTTTCATTATCTATAATCCATCTGTTATCATGACCGTTTGAATCTATTATTGGATTACCTTCTATATCTGCTTTTATCACGATCCAGTCTAAATTTTTCTTTTCATCTTTTTTTACTGTAGCTTTCTTTTCAATTATTGCTCTATTTTTTTCATCGGTACTCCAAGAAATTACTTCTTCGCCTTCTATACCTTGTTTTGCTATTATTCTCGCAAATTTTTCTGCTTCTATTACAGTGCCATTTTTTAAAATTTCGTTTACATAATTATTTATGTCAACTTTTATATATTCTTCCATAAATTACCTCTTTCTTATATTAATTATAATATGTCAAATAAAAATAAGCTAGTCACCTTCTAGCTTATTTACATTATTTAGATAATATTTCACATACTAAAGAACTTAATTCCGTTGGGTTTTCAATTGGCAAACCTTCTATTAATCTTGCTTCATCATACAAGATTTTTGTATATTTCTTTAGTGTTTCCTTGTCATTTTCGTATAAATCTTTTATCTTCTTTGCAATTTCATGTTTTTCATTTATTT
>CAVAWS010000017.1:0-7528 GCA_963592455.1 Paratractidigestivibacter sp.
GATTACTCTTTGTACCTTTACCAGATACAACGATTATCTTATTTGTTAAATAAATAACAGGATTTATTTTCTTTATTGAACTAGCACGTGAATAATCAACTGTTTCATTTATATAAAAAACATCATACGTATTATTAGAAACTGAGTTTAATGTCCAAGTGTTTATTGAATCACTATCACTTAAATAATTGAAATTTAAACACTCTTTACTAAAAACATTAGTACATTTTTCATCTAAAGATGCATTTTTATAATCATGAAGCGTTAAAAGTCCAATTTTCTCATTTTCCTTAGTTATAGAACAATCCTTTTCCTTTGATATTACTTCACCTATTGATTCATAATCATTATCATCAACATAATACTTACCAACACATAAATCTGTAGAAGTCATTCTAGCTTTTTCATCAGTTGTAAATTTTTTATTATAATACGTTTTTAACGTCTTTCTAATTTCGGTATCTAAATAATTAGTAGTAATACCTACTTCATCTTCTTTTTGAGAATTATATCTAGAATCCCACGATTTATCATTCATAATAGGTTCTGCTAAAACAAGAGAAGCTACACCATTTTCATCTATCTTAACTATTCTCCATAATTTTTCAGCAAATTTTACATAGTTTTTAACGTCTTTTCCTCTGTATACATATTCACCATCTATATTGTAAACACCTTGACCTAACTCATCTAACTTTAATGATTTAATTTTATCAGTAATATGTTTAGGTTCATAATTTCCTTTACAAGTTAAAAATGGTGTATAAGAATACTCTTTACCAATTTTTGTTACTTCAACGTATCCGTTACAAGTTGTTTCTCCATCAGTTGGATCAACTATCTCATCTAATAACTCTGCATCTATTAAAGTTGAAACAGTAACCTTTATAACTGAATCTTCCTCCTTAGGTAATTTATTAGTTCTTGTTTCATAATAGCTTTTAGCTGCATCAACCATTTCATCTTCTATATCTTCATAGCTACCTGCGTTAGAGCTACAAGAAGAAATAACTATTAATAAAATAAGAATAATCGTTGTTCCACCTGCTATATAATATATCTTATCTTTTAAATAACTCAAAATATTTTTCATATTACACCTCTAGTTAAATTATATAGTTTTTTTTAATAATTGTAAATATTTAATTAACTATAGTGTACATTATACCATTATTATCTAAAAATGTAAGTATTTCTTCTTTATATGCAATAAGATCAATACTATTAATCAAAAAACCAGTAGATATATATTTGTTATAAAATTCATCATCTTTATCTTTAAATACATTATCAATGCAACTTTTTATATTTGTACAAGAAACATCGTAGTTAAATTTACCACTCATATTTTTAATATAATATTCCTTGTCATAATTATCTAATATGTTGGCAATCTTTTTACTATTTATTCCATCAGTAAAATTTAATCTAACTGTTATAACAGAAGAATCATTATTAGCATCAGTAATAGATAAAACTTGCTCAGTATTATTTACAGAAGATAATATTAAATAAACTATAAATAAAATAATTAAAAAAAAGTATTTTCTCATAACAATCACCATAATTATTATGAGAAAATACGACATTAAAATACATATTTTTAAAATAAATTATTTAAAGCATCTTCTAATTTTTTATCACTTTCATCTTCAAAAACTACATCTTGTCTATTTTTTTCTTCTGTTGGCTTTAAAATATTATTAGAACTTTCATCTTTATATGCTTTACTTTCCACTTTTACTAAATCTTTTTCTGTTAATGTAATATATTTTTCAAAATTTAAAGTAGCTTTAAAGTTATTTAACTCATTTTTTTCTTCTTTGCTAATTCTAAGTTTAAATAAATCATTTAAAACCTCTTTGCCACAAGAAAAAACTCTTTGTAAAACATCACTTTGATTAACAAAGCTATTTGTAGGTAAACTAACTCTTTCCATATTATTCTCCTTGTAATTTTCTGATTGCATCTTGAATAAGATTCCAATCTTCTTTATCTTTTATAACATCCAAAACATAGACATCATCTTGTTTTAATATTAAAGAAGCATACACATCTACATCCTCTTTATCAGTATCAAAAGAATATAATAAAAAGCTTTTATTATTACTAGGGTTTTTAAGTACAGTTATTGCCTTTGCATCAACTACTTCTCCCTTTTCATTAGTAATTTTAATAGTTTCAAAACTTAAGTCTTTCATATATGCTCCTCCTATTATTTACATTATATAACAAAGTAAATAAAAATGCAAACAAAAAGGAGTCAAATGACTCCAAGGGGGTTTTGGTTCGTACTTTCAAACATTATCGTAAAAGTACGCTTGCGCGATATCCTCACGCTATTATAATAATATATATTTTTATGACACTTGTCAATATATTTTAACAATTTAATATTAAATTTTATATCTAATAGACAAGTGCAGAATCCTGATATAAAATTATATTTTCAACATTTTTACTTACCTTTTTTAATATGTCGTTATCATCGTCAATTAATATTTTAAAGTTCTTTATTTCCTTTAAAAAATTAATTTTCAAATTAGAAGAAGAGGTATTTTGATATGTTTCTTTAGATATTATATGCCTGTTTTCTTTATCAAAAAATGGTGCATATTTATCTAACCAAACATTTTTTTCTTCTATTTGTGAATCTTTTTTACAAATAGATAAAATATGCATTTTAACGTTATCTATTTGAGATATTTTACGTAATAACTCTATGTTACTTAAAAGTGGTCTTTTATTTAAGAAATCGAGTGGTTTTCCAAAATCGTACTCTGCTATTACACCATCCATATCAACATATAAATTGACTTTATTATAAGTAGCATATTCTTTTATTTCTTCTAGTATTTTCATATTTTCTCCTTTTATCTTTCAAATAATTCATTAACATCATCTCTTACTTTAACTAAAAGATCATAATCTTTTTTTATATCTGATAATTTAAATGATAAAGCTCCACTTTGCCTGTTTCCAAATAAATCACCTTGACCTCTTAATTTAAAGTCAGCCTCACTTATCTTGTATCCATCATTTTCTTTTTCCATTATCTTAAGTCTTTCTTTGTCTTTATTACTTATTAAATAACAATAAGACTGAATATTATTTCTACCTACTCTTCCTCTTAATTGATGAAGTGTTGAAAGCCCAAATCTATCTGCATCAAAAATAACTATTACACTGGCATTTTTAACATCTACTCCAACTTCTATAACCGTTGTTGATATTAAAATATCTATTTTTCCTAATCTATATTTATTCATAACATCATCTTTTTCTTCTACAGTCATTTTACCATGCATTATGCCAACATTATAATTCTTAAATGCCATTTCAAACTTACGTTTTAAATCAAATACATTTGTATAATCTGTATCTTCACTTTCTTCTATCATAGGAGCAATAACATAAGCTTGATTACCTTTTTTTAAAGCACTATAAACGCCTTCTAAAATTTCTTTTATGTTTTCTTCTTTAACAACCTTTGTTATAACAGGTAATCTACCTTCTGGTTTAGTTTTTATACTTGATACATCAGTATCACCATATATGGTTAGTGCATACGTTCTAGGTATTGGCGTTGCACTCATCATAAGAACCTCAGGATAATTACTCTTATTTTTTAAGATAGTACGTTGACTAACACCAAATCTATGTTGTTCATCTGTTATTACTAATCCTAAATTATCCCATAAAACTTTATCACTTATTAGTGCATGTGTTCCAATTAGCATATCTATTTGACCATTTTTTATTTTTTCATAAACTTCTTTTTTCTCTTTTACAGTCATTTTTCCTGTTAATAAGCCAATTTCAAAATCAGTATCCTTAAAAAGGGATTGTGCATTTTTATAATGTTGACGCGCCAAAACCTCGGTAGGTGCCATAAAAGCAGTCTGATAATTTCCAGTTTTTAAAGCATATGCTAAAATAAAAGCAACTATTGTTTTACCAGTACCTACATCACCTTGAAGTAGTCTATTCATTAACGTATCACCATTTATTTCACTTAGCATCTTTTCTGTTACTTTCTTTTGATCTAAAGTCAATTTAAATGGCAAGTGACTTACAAAATCATTTACCTTATTTAAATCAACATTCTTTTTATAGCAAGAATCGTGAACCTCGTTTTTTAATTTTAATAATCTAACATTTTTCATATATGTAAATAGTTCTTCATACTTAAGTGTTTTTAACGCTGTTTTTAAGCTTGCCTCATCAATTGGATTATTAATTATTTTTAACGCATCATATTCATTCATAAAATTATATTTTTCTTTTAAGTTTTCCGGTATGTTATTTGAAACATTAAAATAAGAAAGTGCTTTATTAACATAATTGTTCATTTGTTTATTTGTTATTTTCTTGCCCAAGTGATAAACAGGTTCTATTTCAACCCCATTTAAAGCTCCAAACTTAATATTGCTAGCTACTATTTCTTCTTTTTTAGGATCATATTTTCCAATTAAAGTAATCGTGCAACCAGGTACTATTTTATTTTTTAAAAAAGCCCTATTAAAAATAACTACTCTTATTATTTTATTTTGAATATTGCATCTAAAGGTAAGCTTATTCATTTTACCTCTAAAAAAATTAATAACTGCAGGTGACTCAACTATTCCGTCACTTACAAAGTTATCATAATACCTATCATCATTTATACTTCTTTTAGCATACACATTAAACCTATATGGATAGTTTCTAATTAAATCATCAGAATCATATATATTAAGTTGGTTTAAATGCTTTATAGTTTTTTCTCCTAACCCTTTTATCTTACTTAATTCCATCTTATTTTCCTCTTATATTAGCAATTATAACAAACGTTTGTATGTAAATCAATCAAGTGAGTTTATTTTTTTTATTTTTTTTGAAAAAACTGTTGACATTTACCCTCTTTTTGAGTAGTATAATTGGCACCAGCAGGGAAAAATCTTGCTGGTGCTAGTATCACAACTAGCCAACCCCTTTTTATTCTTTTTGAGATTGCATGAAAATTCACGCAATCTCCTTTTTTTTGAATTTTTTTATAGATTATAGTTAATACTATTAAAAAAAGAGGGATAATATGACAAACGTAAAAAACAGACTTAAAACGATAAACTTAATTAAGAAAAAAACTGGTAATGCACCTGATGTCACATATAAAGATTATCCATTAAAAAATAAAACAATAACTTTAATCTATTCAAATAGTGTAAGTAGTCAAACAGATATAAATGACTTCATATTAAGAAGATTAGATGAAGATAAAGACAAAATAAAAGATGATGAAATATTTAATTACATAAAAAACTATATTCCTAATAACACATATCAAGAAATAACAACCATAGAAGATGCATTATATTACTTATTTAATGGATTTACATTAATAGTATTTGATAATAATGATAAAATATTAGCTTTTGAAAACAAAGCTAGTCTAACAAGTCAAATACAAAGAAGTGAAAATGAAAAAAGTCTTAAAGGTCCACTTGATGCTTTTACCGAGAATTATCAAGCTAACTTAGGAATGATAAGAAGAAGAATTAAATCTGAAAACTTATGGTTAAAAGAATTAACAATCGGAGAAAAAAGTAAAACAAAAGTTGCATTATTCTATTTAAACGGTGTTTGTAAAGAAGAATTAATTAATAACATTTATGAAAAAGTAAAGAACATAAAAATAGATTACGTTGGAAATTCTAACTACATAATAGATGCCATAAGTAATACAAACAGAGCTATTTTTCCAATAAACCTTTCAACAGAAAGGCCTGATTTTGCATGTCAAATGTTACTTCAAGGAAGAGTTGTTTTAATGTGTGAAAACTCAAACGAAGTAACTATCCTGCCATGTACATTTATTGACTTTTTTAAAAGCCCAGATGACTATTATGAAAAAGGTTTAAACGTATTTGCAAGTAGAATGATAAGAATAATTTCAATGTTATTAACACTTTTAACACCTGCTATATACATATCATTAATGGCATATAACTTAGAAGCAATTCCTAGTGGACTATTAATAAACTTTTCAATTCAAAGAGATGGAGTACCTTTTTCCACCGTATTTGAAATATTAGTTATGAGTTTTATGTTCCAAGTTTTAAGAGAAAGTGATTTAAGATTTCCTGGAAAAGGAGGAAGCTCAATTTCAATAGTTGGTGCATTAGTATTAGGACAAGCTGCTGTTGAAGCTGGAATAGTATCTCCTATTACAATAATAATAGTTGGTATATCATCTGTTGCCTCCCTTGCCTTCTCTTCAATAGAATTAATAAACTCAATTAGATGGTGGCAACTTATTTTAATTATATTATCTTCCTTATTTGGTTTTATAGGAGTTATGTTTGGATGTCTTATAATGCTTGCAATATTAGTTTCACAAACCTCATGCGGAAAGCCTTATTTTGCACCATTTGAACCATTTAATAAAAACGGATTAAAAGATGCAATAATAATATTCAAAGACGCTAAGTTGCATCCTAAAAACATATATACAAAGGAGGATAAAAATGAAGAAAAAAATATTTAAGATATTTGTAATTATTATTTTCCTTTTTACACTAAGTGGTTGTTATAACTATAAGGAGATAAATAATTATGCAATAGTATCAGGTGTTTCCATAGATAAAAATGATGATGATGTAAATAAATACAAAATAGGTGTACAAATAATGAATGCTAAAAAAAACGAAGATGACAATAGCAGTTTAATAACCTTTTACGAAGCTAGTGGTAAAACGATATATGATGCACTAGAAAAGATAATGCTTGATTCCCCTAAGGAACTATATTTAGGTCATAACGAGGTTATTGTAATAAGTGAAGAACTGTTAAAAGAAGAAAATCCTCTTAATTACTTAGATTATTTTATGAGAGATCCAGAATCAGAAAAAGATGCTGTTGTAATGACTTCAAAAGAAAAAAAGGCATCTAATATTTTGAAGGTAATCACACCACTAGAAACAATTCCATCAAGAAATTTAAAAGCAACACTATCAGTTGCAGATAATTTTAGTGGCATATTAACAGTTGTTACAATAGATGAATTTATATCTGACCTATCTAATCCTAAAACCGAAGCTATCATTCCATCTGTCAAAATAGAAGGTAAAGTAAAAAAAGGTGAAATGATGGATAACATTCAAAATAGTGATCCTACAACAAAGCTAACATTTGATACACTAGGATACTTTAAAAACAACAAACTAAAAGGCTATTTAACTACTAACGAAAGTGTTGGGTATAATTTTTTAGCTAACTTGCCAAAAGAGACATATATAAATGTTAAATGTGATGAAAACAACTATGCAACGTTAAGAATAAATAGCAACAAGTTTAAAGAAAAATTTTACTATGAAGATAAAACACCAGTTGTAAATGTAAATATAAAAGTTAACGCTGATTTACTTGAGTATAATTGTAAAACAGACTTTTTAAAAGATAAATACGAGGTAAAAAAGTTAGAAAATAAAGCTAAAGAAAGAGTAAATAAATTAATGAATCAAACGGTTTCTAAACTATATAAAGAAGA
>CAVAWS010000017.1:7573-13970 GCA_963592455.1 Paratractidigestivibacter sp.
ATATAATAGAAAAAATGAAATTTAAATTTAATACAAACGTTTCATTAAAATCAACTGAACTTACCATCAAATCAGTTAGAAAGGAAAATAGCAATGAATAATAAAGTATCAAGTGTTCAAATAGGTATGTTTTTTTCATTAATATGTTTAAGTATGTATATAGGATTAGGTGATATAATTCTTCTTAGAAAAGCTGGTAATGAAGTTCTAATAGCTATGATACTAGGTTCTATAATAGGTATATTACCAGTAATAATGTATTTAAAAATAAATGATACTTATGAAAGCTTAAACATATTTGAAAAAACAAAAAAATTATTTGGTAAAATAACTGGCAACATAATAAACTTAATAATATTCTTATTTTATGTATTTTTATTTACAGTATCTATTAGAACAAGTGTTATATTTGTGACTAGCAAATACTTGCAAAACACCCCATTTTTAATAGTTGGTTTATTAATATTAATAACTACCTTAATTACCTGTTTTAAAGGTATTGAAGTAATATCTAGGATATCACAAATATCTTTTGTAATAAGTTTAATACTAGTCATAATAATAGAGACATTACTATTTCATTACATAGAAATAGATAACATACTTCCAATTATAATAAACAAAAAACATGTATTTGGCATTATAGATACTGCTATATATAATGCTTTTTCAAGTAGTCTTTTATCTATTTTACTACTTACTATTAACAAAGATAAAATAATAGATAAAAAGAAATATAACAAGATGATATTAATATTTTATGCTATATCACAGCTAGCAGCACTAATTGTTATGTTTTATGTTCTATCATGCTTTGGATATAACATGGCAACATTATTTAGATATCCTGAGTATATACTACTAAAAAAAATAGGTATATCATCCTCTGGACTTCATATAGAAAACCTACTTGCTTTTAGATGGCTATTTTATATAATTGCACTTTCAAATATATCATTATATGGAATAATGACCTATTTAAAAGGATTAAGTAAAAATAAAAAAACATACACCATATTATTATTAATAACGTCTATCTTATCACTAGCTTGCGCTAATAAATCATTTGGAAACATCCCGCATTCAATATCTATAATAAAAAATTATTACGTACCATTTATTGCACTTCCAATATTTCTAATTATGATACTTATATTTATAAAATGTATTATGGTTAAAAAGAAAAAGACATCATAAATGAAGAAATCACTTCATAAAAGATGTTTTTTTATATACTATATTTAGTTATCTTACCACAACCTATTTTTCTTCCAAACGTCTTGGAATTCTCATCATTTGAAGATTCGTGAATAATAACTAACTTATTTACGATGTCATAAACCTTAAACCTAGTAGTATAAAATTTTAAATAAGCATATCCATTATTAGAAAATAAAACAGGCATATCCCCAGCATGATATGGGTGCATTTTAGAAGTTGGATTATAATGTCCTTTTACATTATCAAATAATCCTGAAGATGATACATCACAATTCTTACCATCATGAATATGTATAGGAAAAAGTAAATAAGGTTCATAGCTTGGTAAATTTGATACCTCAACTTCAACCATAACACCATCTTTAAAAGGTCTAAAATAAGCTATCCCGGATAAATTTGGAGATGAAATATCTCCTTTTATATTCGCTACTGCATAAATATTTTCATCAGTCAAAATAATCACCTATTTAAATATATGAAAAAAGAAAACTTAATTGAAAGTTTTCTTAAATAATTTTCTAAACTTTTCTAAGTCAAAATCAGTTGCAACCTTTATATTACTATCATCACACAAACTAACGTGACATTCACCTTTTTCATTACCTCTTGATATTACTTCTACATTGCAAGGTGAAAAAGTAACAATACTATCATCTATTATACTTGCAATAGTTGTTGGATCAGGTGTACCAAGCCCCATTGTATGATGATATTCATAACTAAATTCAATATATTTTTCTGATATCAATCCAACAAACCTAGATAAAAGTTTATTAGAATTACGTAAATTAAGCACATAATCTTTCTCTATAAATGATTTAACACCTACTTCATGAGTAACTAATCTTATATCAGAAAAAGGTGCTGATAAAACACATTTTGCGGCCGATGGATCAACGTTAACATTAAATTCCAAATAAGGATTCTTATTATCTGGATCATATGTTGTACCCATTATAACAATATGTTTTAATCTACTTGATAATTTAGGATCTTTTTTTATTGCACCTGCTAAATTAGTTAATGGGCCAAGACAAATTATGGTTAAATCATCCTTATATTTCTTTGATGCACTAATTATAAAATCCTCTGCCCTTTTCTTTGAAAATTTCTTTCTTGACATATTATCAGTAAAAACAGCATATCCAAGGCCATCTTTTCCATGAGCATACTCTGCCGTTTCATGATTACACTTATTTTCCTTCTTACCCTTATACATCTTTATATTTGTACCTAAAAACTCTTGAATAATCTTTAAATTTTTTTCTGACTTATAAGCAGGAATATTCCCACTAGCTAAAGTAAAACCTATTACATCTAGATTATTCTGAATACCAAGCATAATTGCTATAGCGTCATCAATACCTGGATCTGTATCTATAATATATTTCATATAAACCTCCACTATACAATATATTATATTATATTATATGCTACTTAAAAAACATTTTTTTCTAGTTATGTAAAGTATTATAAATATTTATTTAGTTCATTAATATTTACTTCTTGTACCTTTATAAAAAGCTTTGTTATATTATTTAATTTAAAATTAAGTTCTCCACTATTTATAAGTTTTCTACCACTTATAATTCCCATGTTATATCCTTTTATCATTAACTCTGAAACCATAGAATCACTTTTTTTAGCTACAAATCTATACTTTATAGAAAAAAACATCATAAGCTTATTATAAAAAGGAACACAGTAATCTATACATTCATACTTATTTAGTTTACTTAATAATTCTTCATACCTATAATACTGTTTTAATAGCAAAATCTTTAAATCATCACTACTAGCTTCTCTTATAATTAAATTTATGGCATTCATACCAATTTTAATATCTTTAATTAATTTGCAATTATTATCCATAATTAAACCTCCAGTATTATTATTTTAAATAAACTAAATAATATACAAAAAAAGAAGATTTATAACAAATCTTCATATAAATTAATTTTTAAAAAACTCATTAAATAATTTTTCTTCTTCGTCTAATATTTCCTTAGTTAACTTATCAAATGCGCCTTCTTGTTTCTTTGATGTTCCATCTGTAGACTTTATCGCTTTACCATTTTTAACATATACAAATGTAGGTGCAAAAATTCTTTTTTCACCAACGTTATATGAAGTACCATCTTCTTTAGATAATGTATAATCTTCTAAAACATTTTCAAAAGATTTAATTATTTTCTTATATGCTTTAGTACCACCATATACTTTATTTAAAGCTCCATTTTCAGTTAACTCATATTTATCTCTAAATATTTCCTCGTGTTGTTTTCCCCATATTTCAACGTAATATATAGTTTTAATATCTTTATCATTTGCAACTTCTATCGCTTTTTCTATAACACTTCTACACCATGGACAATATTTAGAACCAAAGTAAACATAAAAAGTTTCATTACTGTTTATTTTCTTTACTAATTCTTCTCCTGTTATATAAACAAAAGGATTATTTTCACTTATATGTACTGTTCTTATTTTATTTTTACTATCATCTATTTTTCCATTTATACTTTCATAAGACTCTTTAAATTTCTTACTATTTTTAGTTTTTTCATTATTTGATATAGAAAATGCTAATATGAGCAAAATAATTGTTAATAAGATGATTCCTAAATATATAATTAAATTTTTCTTATTTGATCGTTTTTCTTTCTTTTTAGATTTTTTATTTTTTACCATTTAATACCTCCTACCCTAAAATATTGACTTAATTATACATTATCTAAAATAAAATTTCAAGTTTATATAAAATAATTAATTTTTTATGATAAAATTAAAATAAAGGAGGAATAAAAGTGAAAAACAAGAAAAACGGTCAAGCTATCGCAGGTTTTGTATGTTCTTTATGTGGTATATTAACATGCGGAATATCATCTATCGTAGGTTTAATATTATCTATCATTGGACTTAAAAAATCAAAGGAATTAAATAATGATGGAAAAGGATTATCAATAGCAGGTATTATAGTAAGCGTTGTATATTTTGTTGCAATAATAGTATTAGCAGTTATACTTTTAATTTCTTATGGTACTGTTTCTAATGCAATTGATAATGCTAGAAAAAATAACATAACTGACAACTATACTTCTAATAATACAGAAAACAATTACGATGATGATGATAATGAAGAAGATACTACTGATGAAAAATATAACGATGTAACACTTGAAAATTCTGGATTCAAGAAAATATCAGTAGATGAATATCTAAACTTAGTCAAACAAAATGAAAAAAGTATTGTTTTAATAACAAGCCCAACTTGCACTCACTGTCAAAAATTTATACCAGTAATAAAAGAAGTACAATTAGAAATGAACCTTAATATAAATTATGTTAACACTGATAACCTATCATCAGAAGACTGGAATAAATTTACTAATTCACTTGATTACTTAAAAAACAATGAGTGGGGAACTCCTACTATATTAATTATTGAAAATAATGATTTAGTAGATGCAAATATAGGTTATGATACTTTAACAAACACAAAAGCTTTTTTTAGCAAAAACGGTTATTAATCAACAAACAGGATTATTTACATAAAATATAATAGTTATACTTGATATTTTATTATATTTTATGTTATAATTCTTTTACACGGGGCTATAGCCAAGTTGGTAAGGCATTGGACTGCAACTCCACGATCGCCGGTTCAAGTCCGGCTGGCCCCTCCAATTTTAT
The DNA here is from genome assembly GCA_963592455.1 of Paratractidigestivibacter sp. Taxonomy (GTDB): domain Bacteria; phylum Bacillota_I; class Bacilli_A; order RF39; family UBA660; genus Aphodocola. The sequence goes on from CAVAWS010000017.1 coordinate 12,488, forward strand.
TTATTGCAGGTGTAGTACAATGGTTAGTACACGGCCTTGCCAAGGCTGGGATGAGAGTTCGATTCTCTTCACTTGCTCCAAATTGATAGAAACTCGAAAATTAACTTCAGAGAGTAATAAATGCTGACTAGAAATAGTTAGTTTTTTTGTTATGTAAAAAAGATTAGTTATATTTCAAACTAATCTCTTTAATAAATTGTAATTTTAAAATTAAACTAATTCTATATAATTATACATATAAAAGCATTTTACCTTTGTTCCATTAAACATTTCTTTTGTATATGAAGTATGTAAATGTCCATGAATACAATATGGAACTTTATTCTTGAATAAATAATATAATATTCCAAATAATCCTTGATGTGCAGCGTCATTTCTTTCCCTTAATCCATAAGGAGAATCATGACATATTAATATGTCAACTTTTTCTTTATCATTTAAAAAAATTATGCTTTCCTTTTGAGAAAACGATGGAAAATCATCAGGTTTATACTTATAGCTTCCTTGAATACCTAATATTTTAACTCCATTTATATTTATAACATTCCCATTTAAATTCTTCAATTTAAATCTGTCAATATAATTATTATCATGATTTCCTAATAAAGCATATATTTTTTCTTTATCAATGTATTGCAATATTATATTTATATCGCCATCACTGTGATCGCCGAGCAACAAACAGACATCAAAATCTTCATGTTCAAAGATGAACTTAGCAAATTTATCATTTTTTAAACAACCGTGTGTATCTGATATAACAATCATTTTAATTTTTTTATTAAAAGAATCACATTTTCCGAACATCGATAATAATTTATCTTCTTGATTTTTGTATTTAGGATTAATTCCATACAAAAACTTTTTGTCAACTTTACTTTCTTTAATTAGATTCTTATAATACGATTCAACACTATTTTTTAATAATTTTAACATATTTACCCTACAAATTACTATTTATCTATAATTTCTATATATAATTATACCACTAAATTGATATATTTTATTAATAATTCAAAAACATACAAGATTCATCCAACATTTTTAAAGTACATCCAAAACTTGGATTTTAAGTAATATTTATTTTTCTCTTTATTTATAAGGATTTAAAAAGGAGTACGGTAGCGTTCTTCCATATTTTATAATCAATTTTGCAAGTGCAAAATAAGAAACGATAGCTTTACTATACCTTTATTTATTGGAATAAACTAAGGTGGTGCTATCAATTTCCTTATCCTGCTTATTATTTATTTTAGTATTTGCCAATATCCTGTTTTGTCAGAACCAATTCTTTCAATTATTAAATTATCTATTAATATTTTAAAATTTCTTTTAATAGTTCTTACATTAACATTAGTTATGTTAGCAATTTCATTTTGTGTTATTCTATTATTATTTGCTATTAATTCTATAATTTTATTTTGAATATCATTAAGCACAAAATTACTATTTTTTATTAATTTGTCTAATGATGAATCAATTA
>CAVAWS010000018.1:0-2450 GCA_963592455.1 Paratractidigestivibacter sp.
TATTATTACTGTGGATTGTGTGGATAAACTAATAATTTCTTTTTATATAAACAAAAAACGACTATTTTTTCTCCACAAGATAAGTTGATATTTTTAAATTTATCCACTTTTATATCTTACTTTTTAGATTTTCTAGTATATTTTTAAACTGTGGATTAGTTTTTAACTCATTTTCTATTTTATCAACTGAGTGCATAATTGTTGAATGATCCCTTCCACCAAACTGAATTCCTATCTTAGGAAACGATTCATTTGTAAGAGTTCTACACAAGTATATAGCAATTTGCCTTGGAAAAGCAATAGATGCCTTTCTTTTCTTTGATTTTAAATCTTCTACTGTAATATTATAATATTCTGCAACAACTTGTTGAATCTTTTGTATATTATTCTTTGTAAATGAAGACTTAGATAAGTAGTCTTTTAAAGCATCAATTGCTAAGTTTAGATCAATATCTTGTGTATTAAACATTGTAGCATAAGCTATTACTCTGGTTAATGCACCTTCTAGCTGTCTTACGTCAGAATCACAATTATTAGCAATATAAGCTATTACATCATCACTTATTGTACCGGTCATGTTTTGTCCTATTATCTTCTTTTTAAGAATTTCAATTCTCATCTCATATTCCGGTGGGTAAATATTAACACTTAATCCCCAATTAAACCTTGTTCTTAACCTATCCTCTAATTTCTTTAAATCATCAGGTGATCTATCAGATGAGATTATTATTTGCTTATTATCATCATATAAATCATTAAAAGTGTTAAAGAACTCTTGTTGTGTTTGTGTTGCTCCACCTAAAAATTGGATATCATCAATTATTAAAACATCTACTTTTCTATATTTATTCTTAAATATATCAATGTAGTTAAAGTTTGTACCATTTTCGTCTTTCTTGTTCATATTTAAGAAATCTGATATAAATTGTTCACTTGTAACATATATAACTCTTTTATTTGAGTTTTCAATAATAAAGTTTCCTATTGCGTGCATTAGGTGCGTTTTTCCAAGTCCACTACTACCATATATAAATAAGGGATTATATGCCTTTCCGGGATTTTGTGCAACAGAAACAGCTGCCATATACGCAAAACGATTACTATCTCCTACTATAAAAGAATCAAAGGTATATTTGCTATTTAAGTTAGATTTTTCCGGTGTATTAATTGGTACTCCTATATTTTCCACAGGAATATTATTAGTTAGTTCCATTTCATCTTCTAAAACAAACTCAAAATCAAAACTAGTATTAGTAATTTCACTAAAAACTTCTACTATTGTTTTATACCATACTTCTTGTAATTGTTTCTTTTGTATTGGTAAATCAACTAATACTTTTGCTATGTTATTATCAAGAGAAACTAATTTCGTAGTCTTAAACCACGTTTCATATGATAATGAAGAAATTCGTGATTTTATTTTTTCCAGGAAATTTGCCCATAGAGATTCTACGTTCATAAGTACCCTCCTTTCCCCCTAAAAGACGAGTTATTTGCTTATATTTTACCAAAATTTTTAATTAAATACAATGTTTTAACATTAAAATATCTTTTCCACAAGAGTTTTCCACAGATAAAACCTTTATATATCAACAAATTTTGCGGAAATTAACAAATCCACAGAAAAAAATTGTAAACAAAAAGTTTTTAATTCACAAAGTTTTCCACAACCTATTGAAAAATACTCTAACCTTTATAAAACAAGGAAAAATAAAAAAATAAGTGTTGAAAAGTCTGTGATTAATTAAATTATCATGTGTAAAGTTATTTTAAAAAAAGTGGAAAAAATTAATCAAAATCAATAATTTATGTTATCATTATATTGTAAAAAATTATGTCGGATTAGATGTATGTCTAATCATTTTGAGAATATCTCTAAACTTTTTTCTTAATTTTTATAATTAAGATGCGGTAAATCGTATATATATAGGGTATTACACGTAGCTGTTAAATAAATAGAATGCTAATAAGTTCTACAATATATATAAGAAATAGGGACTGAAAAATGTGGATAAATTATTTATTCACAATAAAAAGATTATAATGTTTTAATTAAAATGGACACTGTGTATTAAAAAGGTTGACAATTAACCGAATAACACGTATAATAAACGTGTTTTTAAAAAGAGCTGGAGGTGTAATTATGAAAAGAACTTTTCAACCAAATAATCATAAGAGAACAAAAGATCATGGTTTTAGAGCAAGAAAAGAAGCTGGAACTAGCATCTTAAATAAAAGAAGAGCAAAGGGACGTAAAAAATTATCAGCATAAATCCACTTATTAATGAGTAAGTGGTTTTTTGTTACATAAGAGGTATATATGAAAAAAGAGAACATAGTAAAGGAAAAAAAAGATTTTGATAAGGCTTTTAAAAATAAAAGACAAGTAAAATCTAAATATTTCTATATATATATTAATGATAACAATTTAGATAAATATAGGTTTGGTG
>CAVAWS010000019.1:0-2746 GCA_963592455.1 Paratractidigestivibacter sp.
TTTTAATATTTTCATTGTTTCCTTATTTAAGATATGATGATTTATTTATTAACAATAAAATGATATTAAAATATAAGATAGATGATTTAATTTCATTAAATGAAAAAGACCAGAAAAGTAGTATGTTAAAAGCTTTAAAAAATAAGAAACGATATGAAAATATTAAAATAAAAGATTATACTTATGAAAAAGGGTATGATTATCAGTTTGGAGCATTAACAATTTTATTAGATGATATTATGATAATATCATTTGAAGGAACTGACAGTAATTTATGTGGATTTAAAGAAGATTTTGACTTATCTTATAAAGATGTAATACCTTCAGAAAAGTTAGCTTGTAAGTATTTAAGAAAGGCTTTAGTTAAGTATAGAAGAAAATGCATAGTAACCGGTCATTCTAAGGGTGGATTATTAGCAGTTTTTAGTGCGATGAACGAAAACTATTTATTTAAAAACTTAATAGATAGTGTATATAGTTTTGATGGACCAGGATTAAGTTATAACTTATATAAATCTAGTAAGTATGAAAAAATAAAAAATAAAATTATAAATATTATTCCAGAACAAAGTATAGTGGGAGTTTTATTAAATCAAGATGAAAGAATAGTTGTTAAAAGTATAGATGCTGGTATAAAACAACATTCCCTATTAAACTGGCAAGTAAATGATAAACTATTAATTAGATCAAAACAAAGCGATTTTAGTATTAATTTTGAAAAAAGCGTATCTAAGTTTTTAGATAAATATGATGCAAAAAAACTAAAGATAATAATAGACTCTGTGTATGACGTATTAATTCAAAACGATATACAAAAAGTACCTAAGTTTGATGAGTTTGAAATAAAAAAATACATAAATATGATTAAAAATTCTAAGCTAGATAAAATGGTAAAGAAACTAATTTTAGAAAGTATTAACTTTTTCCTAAGTGAATTAGAAGATAGTTTAATAAGCTACAACAAAGAAAAAATATATAATACCATTACGAAAATTAGAAAAAATTTAAATGAATAATATAGGAGATAAAACATCCTATATTTTTTTTAATGAATAATATAATAATGAAGATGCATCTTTAAATAAATGAGGTGTTTAGATGAATGAAATTATAAATATTTTGAGCAATAACTTAACAGAAATATTAATAACAGTAATAACTGGAGTTATAAGTTATTTAGGTGTTAGAATTAAAACTATTTATAAAGAATACATAGAAGATAAAATAAAAAAGGAAATAGTATTAGAAACTGTTAAATACGTTGAACAAACTTGTAAGGATAAACCGTGTACTGATAAAAAAGAAAAGGCACTAGAAAAGGCACAAGAATGGATTAATTCAAAGAATATAAAAATAAGTAATGCGGAGCTTGAAATATTAACAGAAAGTGCCGTAAATACCTTAAAAAAGGCTAAGGAGGGAGTATTATAGAAAAAGTATTTGGTATAGATATATCAAAATATCAAAAAAACATGAATTTAGATTTGGCTAAAAAAGAAGGTGTTAAATTTACTATTATAAGAGCAATGTATGGAAATAAAAAAGATGATTCATTTGAAAACAACTATTTAAAGGCAAGAAAGAGTAATTTAGACGTTGGAGTTTATTGGTGGACTCGTGCAGTTAATGAAGATCAAGCAAAAGAAGAAGCAGAAATATTAATAAATACATGTCTTAAGAATAAAAAGTTTGAATATCCTATATACATAGATGTAGAAGATAAATTGTTATCTAATCTTGGTAAGGAAAAAGTGGATAAAATAATAGAAAGTGCACTAAAAAAATTAGAGAGTAGTGGATATTATACTGGAATATACATGAATAAGGATTGGTATGATAATAAATGTAATGGTAACGTTTTATCTAAAAGATATAGTTTTTGGCTTGCTAGATGGTCTAAAATAGAACAAAAGGATTTTCCGATGTGGCAATTTGGTGGGGAAACAAATTATTTAAGGTCGAATAAAGTGGCTGGCGTTATATGTGATCAAAACTATTGTTATAAAAATCTACCAGATATAATTAAAAAATTAGGAAAAAACGGATATGAAAAAAATAGTGAAAACAAAGTAGATGATAATAATAGATCTAATGTTAGTGAAATAATATATGTAGTAAAAAAGAATGATACATTATCTTTAATTGCGAAAAAATATGGTACAACTTATCAAAAAATAGCTTCTCTTAATAATATATCAAATCCAAATAAAATATACGTAGGTCAAAGAATTAAAATAAATACAAATGATAAAAATAGCACTAATAATTCTAATAAAAATAACACAAGTTATTACATAGTAAAAAAAGGAGACACTTTAATTAAGATATCAAAAAAATATAATACTACGGTTGCAAAATTAGTTTCTTTAAATAATATTAAAAATGCAAACAAAATATATGTAGGAGAAAAACTTAGAATAAAGTAAAATAAATAATAGTATGTGTAAGATAAAAAACACATACTATTATTTTGGTTATAAGTACATAAGAATTTGGAAAAAGATTTATCAATTTTAATTTGTCCTAATTTAACCTTATATTTAAAGTCTTTTAAAAGATTGGTTAAATCTTTATTAGGTTTTAGATTTTCAATTACTTTAAATTCAAGCATGAAAAAAGTCCTCTTTTCCTAAATATTTTTTTAACACTATACATGAAATATAATTAGATTTCAATAGAAATGTAGAAAAATGTAGAAGTGTATAGTATAATCGATTACAAGAAATATAATTTATGGGAGAAATTT
>CAVAWS010000020.1:0-4702 GCA_963592455.1 Paratractidigestivibacter sp.
TTATTAAAAATGTAATAAATAAAAATGGTAATATTTTAATTGTATCTAGTAATGTATCTAATATAATATCTTTCATAAAACACCACTTTCTTTTTCAAATAGCAACTAAAGAATATCATAAATTAAATCTTATATCAAGAAAAAATTAATTTTACTTCGCGTTAGATTTTATTCCTTTTATGTAGTATATTTAACATAGAAATAAAAATATCTAGTTTTTCCTTGCAAATTATATGATATTGTAGCTTTGACTTCTTCTACATGGTATCTCCAACTCATATCTACATGAAATAACATGGTAACATCTACACTTTCACCTGGAGCAACTACCGTTTTCGATATGGTAGTTGAAGCATCTTTTAACATGTCACCAGTATTTTGAGTAATTTCAGTTTTAACTTCACCGGCTGTAAACGTAACTTCAGTATTATTAGTAAAAGTTATTGTATAATTAATCGTATATTCACCGGCTGAGATTGCAAACCCCTTTCTCATATTTAAACTATATGTATCATCTTGCCATGATTCTGAAGAAAAATTCAACCCACTTTTAGTAGTATCTTGAGTGTAGTATCTATTCGATGAAGTATCTCTAATAACAGCGGTTACTGGTAATTTATCGCCTTCATAATATTCTAATGTTGATGCTACACCATTTATCGTTAACGATTCATTAAAAAAGGCATAACCAACAGACATAGTTACTATTAAAATAGCAATTATAAAAGTAAAAATTCTAAATTGTTTTTTTGTATTTTTAATTAATTTATTATTCATATTTCATCTACCATAATGATACTATCATAAAACAAGAAAAAGTACAACTAACATTAAAATTATTTTTTAAACTTATAACAACTACTATCATGAGAATTTATAATACCAATTGCTTGTAAATAAGAATAAATAATTGTACTTCCTACATACTTCATACCACGACTTTTTAAATCATTTGAAATAGTATCTGATAATTTTGATGTTGTTTTATTATTTTCATATATAACTAAATCATTAGTAAAAATCTTTAAGTAATTATGAAATGAACCATATTCATGTTTTATATTATTAAATATCTTAGCATTATTTATACTAGCTTTTATTTTTAGTCTATTTCTAATTATACGTTTATTATTCATAAGTTCATTAATTTTACATTCATCATATAAAGATACTTTATTAACGTCAAAGTTATCATATGCACATTTAAAATCTTCTCTTTTGTTTAGTACACACTCAAAAGATAATCCAGCTTGAAATGATTCTAATATAAGCATTTCAAATAAATAAGTATCATCAAGATTTAAAACGCCCCATTCATTATCATGATAACTAACATAAATATCATTCTTTGTATTACACCACTTACATCTTTTCATAATTTATTTTCCTCTCATACTAAAATTATTATAACAAAAAAAGCAGTTTGTTATTAGTCTGCTTTCATAAGTTGTTTTTTGAAGATAAGTCTAAATGTTTTTCTTGCCGATGGTCCAACAAAAAATATTTGCATTGGATAAGCCATTATAAAATTTTTACAATATAAAACTATGTAATTACAAATAATATTACTATTTATTAAATTTTTTGTAAATAAAGCATATATACTCATAAATCCAACCATTAATAAGACAGTAAATGTTTGGATGGATAATATTGCAAACATACCATTATCTTTTTTAGGATTTACAATCTTAAATGCAAGGCTTTTTGATATAGGACTTGCTAAAAAATATGCTAATAAAAATACAATAATCCATTCAAAATAAAATTCGTTTAATGCTATTTTAAAAGTTTTATTTACTAATCCCGCTGTGCTATTTGTAGCAATGTTATAAACAATCATAAAGTAAGCCATAAGTACCGCTGTAATTAATGTAAAAATAAAATTTTGGAACTTCGTTTTAGGCATTATTATTCCTCCCTTCTTATAATCTTAATTGATATTTTTTCTATAAAAAGAAAAAATACCATTTGGTCGCAGACATAAGACCAAACAGCATTTAATGTCTAAAGTATTATAACACAATTTAAAAGTTTTTATCACTATTTTTTATTGCATAATTTAAACAAACATAATAAATAATATATTTTACGCATCATATTATACTTTGAGAGGAGATAAAATATGAATGAATGTTATGAAGGAAATATTTTAAATAGAGCTCTAGGAGAAATGAAAAATAGAAAATGTTGTTGTCCAAGATATATTCCAGGGCCTACTGGTCCAACGGGACCATCAGGAGGTCCTATAGGTGCGACTGGCCCAACAGGTCCAACGGGGCCTACCGGACCTCAGGGAATCCAAGGATTAACTGGTAACACTGGTGCACAAGGCGCTATAGGGCCTACCGGGCCTACCGGACCTAAAGGTGATACCGGACCTCAAGGACCAGAATCTGTTTCACCAACTAGTACTTTTGGACGAAAATACGATACTACTGAAACACCTATATCATTAACAGCAAATCAATCTAGTGATATACCACTTGGTACTAATGGACCCGCTAGTGGTATAGTACTTACAACACAAAATAAATTAGTAATTCCAACAGATGGAGTTTATAAAGTTGATTATTATTTTTCTGGTAGTCCAAGTGTTAATACTGATGTTACTGTAATTGTTAGCCAAAATTCAAATCCTATAGGCAGTACAACAATTAATAAAAGTCTTACAACTAACGTAGATAGTGATTTTATAGGAAGTACAATTAATAGTTTTAGTGCTAATGATCAAATTGGTCTTTCTATAGAGTCTACCAACACCGCTACTATATCACCTGCATCTGATACTAGTGCTTATTTAAACATAATAAAAATAGCATAATAATAAAAAGGTTTAAAAGACCTTTTTTGATTTAAATAATTAAATTATTAATTTTTAAACTAAAGTAATATTCTAATTTATTTTATAACCATAAATTAATTATGAGGAAGTGATTTAATTGGCTTATGAAAGTGAAATAAATAAAGTTATTAGAGCGCAAAATATAAGACGGGAATTATATAAATTAGGTATAGGTAATACTATCGGTCCAACAGGTCCACGTGGTTATGGAATAAACATACAAGGAACATATAATTCAGTAGATGAACTTATTAAAGAACATCCAACCGGATGCAATGGTGATTGTTACATAATTAATGGTTTTCTTTACTTATGGGACATAGATAAAAAAATGTGGAAAAAGGAAGGAAAAATTGAAGGTCCAACAGGCCCCAAAGGTGATACTGGATTAACTGGTGCAACTGGACCTACCGGACCTCAAGGAATTCAAGGATTAACTGGTAATACAGGTGCACAAGGTCCAACTGGGCCTACTGGACCTAAGGGTGATACTGGGTCTTCTAGTAGTACCGGTTATAATTCAATAGCATTTGCAAGTTATATTAATACAAAAAAAGCGGGTACCGTGCAAATTGGTAATACAAGAATTTTACCAGGAGATAGTAAGTATTTAGTAATACCTAATGCTACTGATATACAAGTTAAAAAAACTGGTGTATTTGAAATAGTTTTATGTGGAAGAATATCTGGAGTAACCCAAAATACTGGAGCATCATTTTCACTATATAACACAGAAACAAATACCATTATTAGTGACTTAACATTTGTATTAGGGGCTGGAAATACACCAGATATGGATTTTTCTGAGATGACCGTAGTTGACATTATAGCACCTGCTACTCTTAAACTTATATCTAAAATAGATGGAAGTGATGAAATTAGTTTTACGGAAATGAACATTTTAATAAAAAGTTATAATATATAAAATATTTTATAGTAACCAAAATAATTATTTAGCATTTTTAAATTACATAAAATAAATTGAAGGGAGATGATAGTATTAAGAATTGTCCGAAAGAAAATATATTAAATAATTTTTTAAAAGAACATGCCAAATACAAAGCCTGTCCTTTTAAATATATAAATAATACAGACAAAATAGAAATAGGTAGTGTTAAGACTATTAATTATGATGAAGAAGCCAAAATAATTGATGATAAAAAAGATAATGTACATATACTTAATTTCATGATACCAAGAGGATTTAACGGTCAAAGCGATACCATTAAAGTTGGTGATGTTATAACGGTAGACTCCAAAGATGATGCAAAAGTAACAGATAAAACAGGAAGTCCCAAACACGTACTTGATTTTTATATTCCAAAGGGTGAAAAAGGTACATCAACATCATCAACAGAAGCGATATTTTTTTCAGACTTTAATAAACTTACCTCATCTGGTGAGATGATATTTAACAATAAATGGTTTATACCAAATGATAAAAAAACTTTCAATATTTTAGATGAAAGCAAAGTAGAAATTATACCAGGAATATATGAAATTTCTATATCTGGATTAGTTGCAGGTATAAATAATGATAGTAGCTGCGAAATATATCTTATGAATGATAAAAAAGAAGCTGTAAAAGATTTAAATTTTAAATTTCCAAAAGGAAGTAATGATCAAATTTATTTTTCTAAAACAACTTTATTTAGGTTTGAGAAAAAAAACTCTCTTAATATAACTGTAGATATTATAGATGACCTACAAAATAGTATATCAATAGAAGAAGTTAATCTAATTTTAAAAAAGATTTATGAATAATCCAAAAAATAAAAACTGATATTTAGAAGTTATATTCTTCTTATCAGTTTTTTAAATATTAACTTTTATTTATCTTCAAGTATTACTTGACCA
>CAVAWS010000020.1:4712-25196 GCA_963592455.1 Paratractidigestivibacter sp.
ACTTGACCATCCATAACTGGAATGTTTGGGAAACTAGCATCCATTAACGTAAAGTTTCTAACTGGAGCATCTGGATTTTGTATTTCAATAGTTTGACTTTCTTCAGTCATTGTAACTGATTTTACTGAATCATCAAATGTATGTCCTCCATCACTTGATATTTGTTTATAATAAATTGTATTACTTCCTGATTGGGCATACGGAACATTTTCAAATACAGCATTGCCATCAGAATTTGTTACTACATCTTTTCCAACTATTGTTCCCGTACTATCCGTTCTTATGAATTTAGCGCCAATAATACCAACTCCACTTTGTAATCCCGTATCTGTTACGTGAAGTGTTAAAGTACCATTTGCACTTATTGTAAAAGCATATGTATCAGTTCCATCTAAAATGGTAACTTCAGTTGGATTTAGTGTTGAAGAATCATATCCTCCCGCTACAGCTTGAACATTATATGTTCCTGTAACAAGCTTAATAGTTCCTTTACCATTTGCTATTGGAATTGTGTGTCTTGACATAATGTCATCATACCTCCTTCTATTTTTATATTAGGATAATTTTTATCCGTTAACAAAATTGTAACAAGATGTTTTTCTTTCTTATTTTCATTAATACTTATACAATAAACATTGTCTTTTCTTGCTATTAGTGGTATTACTTTAATTAATGAATTATAATTTACAATTAGTTTATATACTTCATTATTACATATTGGTATCTTTACTTTTCCAAAATAATTTGCCATTCCATCAAAAACAATCTTATTACATTTATTTTTTAATTTAAGTTTTATATTATTTAAACCCCAATTATTGCAAAATTTAATATAAATATAATCTTTTATCATAACTCACCTCATCACAATATATTTTATGAATAATTTTATTTATTTGTAAAGGCATTACTCCTCAATACTCCATATTATTAAAGTATGATAATCATCTTCTTCAATTAAATCTTTACTAGGTTTAAGAAATAGTCCTTTATCTACTGAAAAAGTAACGTTAGAGATGGTAATATTTCCCTCATTATCACTTGATTCATATATAAGTTTTTTACTTGTATTTAAACTAATATTTTCATTATTAAACTTTTTAAAGAATAAAGAATTTAATAATATATTTCCATCATAATCCATCATTGGATATATATAATTTATATATAATTTCCACTTAGTACTATTTTTTCTACTATCAACAACCGTTACTATAGTTTTATTTTTTTTAGATAAAATAACCGGATTAGTAGATGTTGGTGTGATATTAAATGGGATATTTTCTGTTGCTTTTAAAAGAGTTAACTCACCACTAAAAGGAGTAACCACTTTCCTTTCAGTATAACAAGCGTTTTGGCAAGATGTTATCTTAATTGTTGTATTATCTGAAATATTAGAATCAATATCTACTTCAAATAAACCATTTTCATCTGCCTCGGTAGTTAAGCTTTTATCATCATATTCTATTTTAACGTTAGAATATGCTATTGTATGTCCTGATACCGTGTTAAGAGAATTTGTAATAGGATGAACGTTTATCTTTAACATTCCTATCGTTAATATTTTTCTATTTTGAAATGAAAAATTACTTATATCCATAAGAGTGCTTAGTTCACTATCAGTAAAATTATGTGATGTTATAGTTGTATTATCTTTATTAAATACTCCCGTTATTTCGGCAGGAGTATTTTCCTTATACCAAGAAAAAGCAGGTGTATCATCTAGCGTACAACAAGAAGTATAATCAAGAGCATATATCCACATATTTATCCTGCTAAATTTAAATGAAAAATCAACGGGATTATTCGTATATAAAACATTAGCATTTTTAGTATAAATATTTACGTATTTTGGATTATCTAATATAAACTTTTGATTTGTACCCTTAAAATAAATATTATAATTATCTGTTGGTGTACTCATATATGTATTTATCACTGATAAACTTGCACCTTCTAAAACTTTGAAGTTTCCAAACACATTCCACATTGGAACTCTTTGATGACTTTTTTCTATAAAAGTAAAATTAGCCATTTCCTCTATTACAACATTTCTAGCTCCATGAGTTGTTGTTATTGCAAAACCATTTCCCGTAGTTAGAAGAAATGTTGCACCATGTCCTACTGTTAAATCAAGTTTGTTAGTGCCATTCATAAGTTCCTTATTAGTTGTTATATTAACATTACTATTAGGTGCTATTTTAATATAAGATGAAATAACATCATTAAAAAAGAAAACAACATTTGTATTTGAACTACTAGTAATTGTTGTGTTTCCACCAATTATAAGTCTGTTAGAGTCACACGCTTTTTTAGCTTCAACATTATTTGTATCTACAACCGTTATTAATGAATCAATTATTTTAGTTATCCCATAATAATTACAAGAAAGCTCTACTCCGCTAAAATTAATATTATTATATTCGACGGTCAAATTAGAATAATTCGGATGTGAAGGAACATAAACTACTCCATATGTATGTGAACTTATTATATTCATATTTTTTAACATAATTTTTTTATTTGCAGTACTAACATTTATTACGTCCGTACTTTCAGTTAAATTATTTGTATATGTATGCTTAATGCCATTATACGTTCCATCTATAGTTACGTTTATTTTGTTAGAATTTATTGTAAAACCACTTTCTAAGTCAATATCACTTGCTAAATAAATATAATTATAGTCATTTTTTTCACTTAAAACCTGCTTTAATTCATCACTACTATAAACTACAACAGTATTATCATTTATAATTTGCATTTAATCACCTTCTTTCTTTATAAGTTATGTTTTTAATTATTTTTAAAATAATTAATTTACATCAATTCATTTGCTCTTAATGTATTTTTGCAACACTAAGCATTGCACTAGTACTTCCATTAAATATCATGTTAACAGCCATAGACGGCCTTACATTTAATGTAACTAAATCATTTTCATTAAGCGATATAATAGTTGACCCACTCATAGAATTAATTATCTGAGCTTGAAACTCACAAGTTATATTAGTAGCAGGTTGTAGTAAGTCATTTGCTCTAACGGATGTAGTTAAAGAACAATCTTCATTTGTTGCACCGGATAATAAATATGAAACAAGGTAAACTCCATTTTCTTTTATTTTAATTGAATTATCTTCAGGATATTCAGTAAAAAATGCAGTACCTTTTTCTGGTAAAGGTATTACGGTATCAGTGTTTATTGGTAATGCAATTTGGGTATTTGTCATTTGATATCTCATGCCGTATGCTGATACAAAAGACGTTCCAGTAGGTCCTTGAGGTCCGATATCACCTTTTTCTCCGGTATCACCTTTTTCTCCCTTTGGTATAAAAAATGATAGATGGTGAACCCAGTTTTCAAATGTATCCATAACTTGTGCAGCTTCTCCTGGTTCAAGTGTTTCTGTTTCATCTACCGAAATATGTTCCGTTCTTCCTATTTCACCAGGAAGTCCTCTTGGACCAACATCTCCTTTTTCCCCAGCATCACCCTTATCTCCTTTATCACCTTTTGGTATTTTAAAATCCAATATTAAATCTTCATCTGTTCCGACATTAGTTATACTAGCACTTGAAATGGAACTTACAGTCTCTACGCTCCCTATTTTAATAGTAACAGGTCCATCCTTTCCTCTTTGCCCTTCTTCTCCTTTATCTCCCTTATCACCTTTAGGACCTTTTATGTATATACATCTATACTTACTTCGTTCTTCTTTTATTTTTTTTCTTATTTCTTCATAATCATCACATTTTTGCATATTTTCATCCCCTTTTTAATTTATCATTATAACTTATTAGTTATTTAAAGATATGTGTAATTAATTCATAACAAGCTATATAAAAAATTAAGAAAAATATTAGTTAAATATATGGGAGTATAAAATTATTATTTTTTTTGTTAACTAATAATATATTAGCGAAAGGAGATAATTAGTATGAATGATAATTTTGTAAAAAAGAGTAATTGCAATAGCAGTATCTTAAACAATGCTATTTGTGAGATTAATAAAAATAAATTAAATAGACCAAGATACGTTCTAGCTAAATCAGAGGTAATTACAATTGGAGATACGATAACGGGTGACTCAGGAACTAGTGCAAAGGTAATTGATAATAAGGTTAAAGATAATCACGTTTTAACATTTGTAATTCCAAAAGGAAAAGACGGGTTAGATGGTGAAAACATTCCAAATAAAATAAGTGCGGCATACTTAGTTACTTTTAATGATAATTATCCGGAAGATGGTTATGAAATAGCAGAAGGAAAAAGGCTTCCTATTCAAAGAAAAGAAATTGATACGAATAACACAATAGAACTAGATTCTAATAACAATACCATTAAGTTTAATAAAGATGGATATTATAAAATATCTTTTAATGCATACGTAAGAGTTCCATATTTTAATGGAACTTATGATTCAAAGATAGATTTTGCAACTCTTGCATTTAGAAAAGTTGGAACTGATAATATCTATGTAGCATCTAGCAAATTATATAGAAATGAAGAAACCTCATCTATCCATGCTGAAGGAATTCTATCAATAGATAACACTGATGATTTATATGAACTATCTAACGTATCAAAAAGAACTATTTACCTAAATACACCAGATATACGTAACATTAATTCTAATTCTTACTTTACAAACTCTAGTCTAACATTAATCATAGAATATTTAGGAAAATAAAAGAAAGGACATCTTATGAAGAAAAAAATATACGTTTATGCCATAAGTAAAAACGAAGAAAAATTTGCCAAAAGATGGTATGAGTCCGTTAAAAAAGCTGATGGTGTATATGTTTTGGATACTGGTTCAACCGATGATACCGTTAAGATACTTAAAAATTTAGGTGCTAAAGTAACCGTTAAAGAAATAAAACCTTGGAGGTTTGACGTTGCAAGAAATGAATCTCTAAAGTTAGTACCGCTTGACGCTGACATATGTGTATGTATAGATATTGATGAAGTAATAAGTCCTAATTGGAGAGAAAAACTAGAAGAAATATTAGAAAATGAAAAAGTAAATCACGTAAGATATATTTATAACTGGAGTCACGATGAAAAAATGCGTCCTAAGGTAAGTTTTTATTACGAAAAAATTCATGCAAGAAAAAATTTTAAATGGGTAAATCCTGTTCACGAGGTTTTAGAGTATAGTGGTAATAAAGAAGTATGGGCTACAACAGATGATATAGTAGTTGATCATTATCCTGATGATTCTAAATCAAGAAGTAGTTACCTTCCTTTATTAGAACTATCGGTAAAGCAAGATCCTAATAATGATAGAAACGTTCATTATTTAGGAAGAGAATATATGTTCCATAAAAAATGGAACAAAGCGATAGATACGCTTATTTATCATCTTTCACTAAAGTCCGCAACATGGAAAGATGAAAGATCTGCCTCTATGCGTTTTATAGCAAGATGCTATAAGTGCTTAAAAAGATATGAAGAAGCCAAAATGTGGCTTAGTAAGGCGATTAATGAAGCACCTTATTTAAGAGACGCATATGTTGAAATGGCTTTTTTAGAGTATGAGCTTAATAACTTTGAGGCCGTTAAAAAATATTGTCTTTTTGCACTAGATATTAAGACTCATGAAAAAACATACATAAACGAACCCTTTAGCTTTGATTACACAATATATGACTTACTTTCTATAAGTACGTTTTACTTAAATGAAATAGATGAATCTTTAAAATGGATTGATATCGCAATTGATATGGAACCAGATAATGAAAGATTACTAAACAATAAAAGATTTATTGAAGAATCAAAAAAGAATTCTAAAAATAGTTAGAATTCTTTTATCTTATAAAGTTGGTTTTTATTTTTTCTTCCGAATAAGGCATATCTATATTATTTTTCTTACCATTTTCTATTAGTTTTAACACCCAGGCCATATTGTTTCCTAAAATACGCATTGTTTGAAGGCCTTCTAAGTCATTTTCACATTCTTCTTTGTTGTTACCATGTACTTGATTCCAATAATTACTTCCAACAACTATCATATTAGACATTAAAAAGTATTTATTTAAATCATCAAAAGAACTAGCACACCCACCGCGTCTTGCTGATACAACCGCTGCTACCGGCTTATACTTAAAGATATCTGTTTTAGCATAAAAACACCTATCCATAAATGACTTTATAAATCCAGTAGGTCCAGCATAATGAACGGGACTTGCAAAAACAAATCCGTCTGCACACTCTGCCTTTTCTAAAAACTCATTTACCTTATCATTTATAAAACATCTTTTAGTTTTAACGCAAGATGCGCATCCCAAGCATCCTCTTATAGCATCATTTCCTATCCAAAAAACTTCAGTTTCTATGCCATTTTTACTAAGTGACATTTTAACTTCTTCTAGCGCTCTATTTGTAGAGCCAAATTCATGTGGACTTCCATTTACTAATAATACTTTCATATATTCCTCCTAAAACATTGATATATCCTGCATTTTCATCTATAATTATAGCATAAATTAATATTTTGAATTTAACAAATAAATGAAGGTGTAAATATGAATGATAGGCCAATATGTTTTTTTGACTCAGGAATTGGTGGATCTACAATATTAAAAGAAGTAATTAAAAAGTTACCAAACGAAAATTACGTATATTATGCAGATAGCAAAAACAATCCTTACGGTAATAAAACACATGATGAATTATTTGAAATAGTAAGATGTGCTGTGGATAATTTACTTAAGTATAATCCTAAACTAATAGTATGTGCTTGTAACACTGCAACAGAAGTTGTGTTAAATGATATTAGAAAAAAATATAAAGATGTAACTTTTGTCGGAACAGAGCCAGCAGTCAAGGTAGTTTATGATCATTATAAAGATAAAAAAACAATTGTGTTAACTACTAAGGGTACTGGTGAAAGTAAAAGATTTAAAGAGTTATTTAATAATTATAAGACCAAAAACTGTGTTTTAGTTGAAGCTCCACTATTAGCATCACTAATAGAAAATAATAAAGATACTTATAGTTATTTAAACGATTTACTAAAAAATTATAAAGGATATCAAGTTGTTGTTTTAGGATGCACTCATTTCCCACTTACTAAAGACGCTATTACAAAAGTTTTAGGAGATGTTACGTTTGTTGACGGAAGTTTTGGCATCGCAAACAGAGTATATGATCTTATAAAAGATAATTTAAATAAAAAAGGTAGAAAAATAAATATTATCTCAACCAAAGATGATGTAAGTAAAATAATTTTAGACATAGTAAAAGGAAATAAATAAGTAAGTTTATTTCCTTTTTAGTTTATTACTTTTTATATATTATCGGATGAGAATAATAAGAACCTTCTTCTATGTATGAAACACCAACTTTGTAAGAATCATCTTTTGTACTATTAATTAATTCTAAAAGTACATCTACATCTTCATCGTACTTACTACTATCATTTTTAACATTAGGACACATTAAAATACTAAATGATTTTTTATACTTATTAGCAGTTTTAACTATTACTTCAGTAGCATCCCTAGGTGCCATTCCTATTAATAAATCTTTTTCTTTTGCCTTTTCATCATCTTCAAATAATGATTTATTAGCAATTATATTTCCTAAATCTGTTATAACAAGTAATGGAGCATATATTTCTATACTTCCCTTCTTATTTTTTTGCTGCTCTTTATCTATATAGTGAGCTAAAGTAGGAAACGTACCTGCACCTATTTCTAAAATATTACCAGTAAGATCAAAGTTTTCTTTTAAAAATCTAAAATAAATTTTATATCTATCTTTCTCTTCTGGATCAAGATTTAAAAATGATCTTACACAAGCTACATAATCTTTTCTCTTATACTTAGAATTAGAAAAATTTATACCTAAATTCTGCAAAAGAATTGGACTATAGCCATCACTATATTCCATTATAAACTTAACATACTCTATATCTTCCTTATCCATATTTTTTGAAAATTCCATCAAAAGCACCCCTTTTTGCAATGTTGAATATAGTAGCAAAAACAAATAAAAAAGTCAAATTAAACTTTTATAAGATTGTGTAAAATGGTTTGGGGAGAGGGTATGAAAAAAAGAAGTTTTTGTTACATAATCGTTAGGAAAACTTCTTGGATAAAAAATTATATTATTACAAAAAACTTTGCTTTAATTTAACTTGATCATTTTTTATTAATCATATCTATTACTATGTTTGCAGTATTTTCTACACCTATTTCATCTACGTTTAAACAAATATCATAGTTAGCAAAATCCTTCCAATTACGTTCAGTATAATACTTATAGTGTTTTTCTCTTTGCTTATTAATCTTTTTAATTTGTTTTTCTGCCTTATCTTTAGATAAACCATAATATTTAACTGCACGTTTTATCTCATTATCTAAAGAGCTGTATAAAAATACTTTATAAACATTTTTCTTACCACTTAATATGTAATTGGCACATCTACCAACTATTACACAAGATGACTTTGTAGCAAGTTTCTTAATTGCCTTCTCTTCTGCAATAAATAAAGCATCTTCGTTATTATATAAAGAGCTTCCTAGTGGGTGCTTTTTTTGTTCATTTTCTTCTATGTACTTTTTAGATAATCCACTTTCCTTTGATATTTCATTTATTAACTCTTTATCATAAAATGGAATACCTAATTTGTCTGATATTATCTTTCCTACGAATCTACCACCAGAACCGTATTCTCTGTTTATGGTAATAATTACTTTGTTTTTGCTCTTAGATACAACTTTTTCATTTATAACTTCACCTGATGCTTCACTCATATTACCAAGTTTTTTATACTCACTTTTAAATATAAATATAACACATATAAAGCATATACTATCTGCAATTGGTCCAGCGTATAACGCTCCATATAAACCTATCTTATTAGTTAATAAAATAGCAAGTGGAATAAATAAAATAATTTGTCTAATAAATGATACCGCAGTTGATTTTTTTACATTTCCAAGTGACTGAATAACAATACTAGTAGTCATTTCAAACGCATTTAAAAAACATACCATAAGAAATATTCTTAATGTATCAGTTGCAAATTCAACATATAAACTATTATTTGCACTACCAAATATTCCTATTAAAAACTTTGGAAATAGTTGAAATGATAAATTAAATATAATTCCTATTAAAAAGTTAACCATTAACACTTTTTTAAGTGTTTCTTTAACTCTTTTATAGTTACCTGCTCCATAGTTATATCCAATAATTGGTTGTGCACCTATTGAAACGCCAAGAACAGAAGAGACAAATAAACTATTTAATTTAGATACTATTCCGTATGCTGAAAGTGGTATGTCACTTCCAAATTTAGATAATGCACCATACTTAGTCATTACGTTATTCATAAATATAAATAAAACTAAAATAGTCATTTGAGTAATAAAACTAGATAAGCCATATCCCATTACCTTAAATATATTTTTGTTTATTCTAAAATCTTTTTTATCTATTTTTACTTGTTTAAATTTCCCAATATACATAAGTGCCATAATGGCTGATGCTATTTGACCAATTATTGTAGCAATAGCACCACCTTTAACACCCATATCAAATCCCATTATTAAAATTGGATCTAATATTATATTTATAATCGCTCCTAAAACAAGTAATATCATTGAGTACTTAGGAGAACCATCTGCTCTTATTATTTGTGATAATACTGAGTATATAATCATAAAAGGAGCTCCTAGAAGTATTATTTTACCGTAAGAAATAGCATATGGAAGTACTTTTTCTGTGCATCCAAAAAATAAAACTAATTTGTCTAGCAATAAGTATAAAATTAAACTTATTACTACTGATAATATAATTGTAAATACAATTGTTGATGCAACTGACTTACTAGCTTCCCTTTCCTTTTTTTCTCCAAGTCTTAAACTCAAGTTAGCAGCACATCCGTTTCCTATTAAACCAGCTATCGCATTACAAAAAATTACAATTGGAAATATTACGTTAGTTGCAGCGTTTCCTAAGTATCCAACTCCTTGACCAATAAAGATTTGGTCTACTATGTTATAAATAGAATTTATAAGCATACTTATTATACAAGGCACTGAAAACGCAAGTAATAGTTTACCAATTTTATCTTTTCCTAAATTTAACTCTTTTTTCAAAATATTTGCCTCCTTTATAAAACATAAAAAAGAATTGCTAAACAAACCGGATTTACGCTTTTTTTAGCAACTCATTTGCGAAATTAATTATAACACATTTTTTATTTTTGTGTAAGTTTTTTTTCTTTTAATTTTCTGCTCCACTTTATTATTCCATAAACATTAATTATTAAGTATATTAGTGAAGATGCAAACATACTAAAAGCAGTCATACCATTATTCTTAAATGTTACAGACCATATAATTAAATCTATTATGTTATTAAACAACCATACCCACCAAGACTCATTAAATCTTAGTATCATTAATACTACGCCGCAAAAATTAATTATGTTACTTGACGCATCTAAAAAAGCTAATCTTTGATTAGGTATTAAAGTTAGCAAATAACCGAGTAAGAGGCTACCAATAATGCAAGCAAAAATTATTATTAAACTATTTTTGATTGTAAAAGATCTTATCTTAACGTTGTTATTATCATCTTCATTCTTTTTCCAATTAATATATCCATAAACTTGCATAGGTGCAAAAACAACTAAATAAAAGAAGAAAAGTCCATATAAATTGTTCTTTAAAGAAACATATGAAGTTAAAAGACAGCTAATAAGACCTGTTACATAACTTTCTTTTTTACCTATACTTGCTAAGTATGAGTTCATTATACTAGTAAATAATATTAAACTTCCTATTATAGCGTCCTTTGTTATAATACCTATTATAATAGATATTATAGCACTTATTATAATTACAATAATATTTTTCTTACTTTTCATAATTAATACCATCCTTTTTATATGTACTTTAAATACTTAACAATATAATTATTTTTCTTAGTACTTTTTATTATTCCAACAAATTTATATTTTCCGTATCTTCTTATACTAAATATATCATTTTCTTTTAATATGTATGAACTTTTAACCATAACTTCATAATTAACTATTACTTCTTTATTTTTTATTTTATCAAGCGCTACCTTTCTTGATGTGTTAATTATACCAGATATAATATTATCAATTCTTAAACTTGATACTATTATTTCATTTTCTTCATACTTTCTTTCATAATTATCTAACACACTTAAATCTACTTCTTCTAATGAAATTTTTTTATTTCCTACCATTTTTAAATTATCTTTTATATATAGTGCTAATTCTTCACTAACAAAGACATAAAAGAAATCATTATATAAAACTATGTCTCCAAAATATGATGAATCTATGTTAAGTGAAAATAAGCTACCTAAAATATCTTGATGTCTAATATTTTCCACAGTATAAATCTTAAATAATCTAACCTTTGGAACTTTTGCTGTGTATAACATTACTTTTTCACTATCTTTATACGGATAATATATGTTATACTCATTCTTTTTTAACTTTCCTGTTACTATTTTAAGTTCCTTGCCATCTAAAAACTGTGTATTTTTACCCATTTTAATCTTTTCCACAGCATTATTTATTTTATACATATCAGACTTCATTTAATTCACCATCCTTATTATACAGGAAAAGTATTTTAATGTGAACCACATATGTTTGTGGCATTAAAAAAAGTATCATAACTGATACTTTATAAATCAACGTGGGGCGGAGTAAGGGAATCGAACCCTTGAATGCTGGTGCCACAAACCAGTGTGTTAACCACTTCACCAACTCCGCCAAAAATATTGGCATTTTTTTGAAATGCTAGTAGTATTTTAACAAACATATAAAAGAAAATCAATATCTAATTTACCATTTATTAAATTTATTATATAAAATTAAGAATATTTTATAATCTTATTAACTATTTTCATTCTTATATAGTGCTGCACTCTTAATCGTATCATTTCCATACTTTTTATTTATGCTATCTAACGCTTTTTGAACCTTATTTCTTTTATTACTTTTTCCAACTTCATCAAATAAAGATACTTGTTCATATGTATTATCAGTTAAATTACTAACTCTTAAACCAACTAATCTTATAGGATCACCCTGCCACATACTTTCTAACAAGCTACATGCATTTTCATATATATCTTCATTAGAAGATACTGGGTTTACCAACTTTTTTTGATGCTGGTAGTTAAAAAAACTATTATTTCTTAATTGCACTGATATAACACTCGCATACTTTTCTTCTTCTCTTAATCTAATACCAACCATATCAGATAGTTTTCTAAGCACTTTCTTTAAGTTTACAATATCTGTTACATCTTCTCTTAATGTAGTAGAATTACCTATTCCTTTGTTTTTAGGAGCTTTTTTAATAACAGAAGAATCATCTATTCCGTTTGCATAATCATGCATCATTTTACCCATAGACTTAAAATACTTTGCTAGTAAATTTTCATCTGCACGTGCTAAATCTCCTATGGTATTTATATTTAACTCATGCAATTTCTTACTTGAACTTTTACCTACCATAAATAAATCATCTACTAAAAGAGACCACATCTTATCTTTAACTTCATCTTTAAATAAAGTATGAACCTTATTAGGCTTTTCAAAATCACTTGCCATTTTAGCACAAACCTTAGTGTTTCCTATTCCAACATTTACGGTAAAACCAAGCGTATTATATATTTCATCTTTTATTTTATACGCAAGTTTAATTGGATCTCCAAACAACCTTTTAGTGCCTGTCATATCCATAAAACATTCATCTATTGAATATCTTTCTATTATAGGAGTATATTTGCATAAAATGTTATAAAAGGCATTAGAGTATTTTATATATTGTTCTTTCTTAGAATTAACAACATATAATTTATCTACTTTTCTTCTTGCTAAATAAAGAGGTTCACCAGACTTTATACCTGCCTTTTTAGCAGGCATACTTTTAGCAACTACAACCCCTCTTCTTTCTTTTTCATCTCCTGCTACCACAGACGGAATATCTCTTATATCAAGTTTACTTCCATTTTTTAACATTTCTACTGCAGACCATGATAAAAAAGCGTTATTAACATCAACGTGAAATATTATTCTGTCCATTTTAAACCACCACCCTATTATAGAAAAAAGCCTATAAAGGCTTTATTTAAAACATAAAATTGCTACTATTATTAATATAACCAGTAAAACGCCAAGTATTATAGATAATATCAAATTAGAGTTAACAATAGGCTTAGTTTCTATAGAAACCTTTGTATCTTCTACTTTTTCTCTTACCTTTTCAAGGGTTTTATGATCACACATTTTATCTAACAATCTAAAAGTTTCCTTAGTAGTATACTCACTATTTTTTTCCCTTGATTCTATTTCAGAAAGTATAAATTCTGGACTCATTATTCTAAGCGTTCTATCTTCATTAAAAGGTATTGCTCTTATAACATCAGACTTTTCAACACCGGATATAATCTTTTTCTTTAATCTTACTTTACCTTGATCTTTCATTTTAGCATATGTTTTTATGCATAAGTTATTATCAACTAATGAATATGGGAAGAACCCAATTGCTGTACCTTCATACTTAACTTTAAATCCATAATCTCCATTACCATATTTCTTAGAATCAGACACAAAGTCAAAATCATATTCGTCAGATAACTTCTTAATCTTATTTCTAACTAAACTCATTTTCTTTTGTTTTACTAATATATAAAAATCCATGTGTATTTCATTTGATTCTTTTTTTGCAACTATATATGGAACTATACTTCCGCATATTGCTATATTAGATGAAATAGATTCATCTTCTGTTAAAGTTAATATAACATCTATAATATCATTATAATTACTTTTCATAAAACTCTCCTTATTATTAATATAATTATATAACATTTTTCTTAAAATTCAAAATATTAATATTATTTTTTTAATAACTCTTTTAAATTCAAACTAGCATCATATATCATTTTCTTACTTATTTCATGATTATTATTTTTAACAAGTAAGATAGCTTCTTTTATAGAACAGTTATTTTTTATCATCTCATCTACTATTAATGCCTCTAATGAAATATTATTATGAGTTTCTTCTTTTTTTACTTCATTACTTAATAAAACAACGTATTCACCCTTATTTGCACTATCATCTTTACCTAATTTTTCTATTACTTCATCTATTTTTCCATAAAAACACTTTTCATGCATCTTAGTTAATTCAGTAAGCACGCATACCTTGCACCCAGGCATTTCATTTTTTATCTCATCTAACAGTTTAAATATCCTTTTAGGTGACTCATAAATTACTTTTACGCTTATATTTGATGACTTAATATCATTAAATATCTCTTTTCTTGCCTTTTTTTCAAGTGGTAAAAAGCCGTAAAATGAGAATGAAGAAGTATCAAGTCCACTAATTGATAATGCATCTATTACCGCACTACATCCAGGTAATCCAATTACATCTATGTTATTTTCTCTAGCCTTATTTACAAGAACATATCCTGGATCTGATATACATGGTGTTCCTGCATCTGAAACTA
Source organism: Paratractidigestivibacter sp. (assembly GCA_963592455.1). Lineage (GTDB taxonomy): Bacteria > Bacillota_I > Bacilli_A > RF39 > UBA660 > Aphodocola. The sequence continues at coordinate 19,242 of CAVAWS010000020.1, forward strand.
ACGCTACATTTGCACCAGCTTGTAATTTTTCTATTAATGAGTCTGATGTCTTAGCTTCATTATATTTATGATATGATACCATCTTATTTTTTATATTAAAATGATTTAATAATTTTATTGTTTGTCTTGTATCTTCTGCTAATATAAAATCCACTTCTTTTAAAGTTTCTATAGCTCTACTTGACATATCGCCTAAGTTACCAATAGGCGTTGCTACAACGTATAAAGTTCCCATAAAATCACTTCCTTAAAGCTAATTATAACAAAATAATATTACTTAGTAAAACATTATTAATTCTGGTTTTACTATTAAAACTAAGCTAATTATTATTAACAAAACACCAATTATAAAGTTTCTTTGTTTTAAATTATTTATATTAGTTAGTTTATATAAAAAGTTTATTAAAAGGTAAACCAATAATATTAAAACATAATATATTACTATAAACAATAATGATAAAAGTATTTTAAATAAGAAGTTACAGCTGGATATTAAATCAGATAATAAGTAGTTACTAACCTGTGAAGTAAAAAATAGTATAAAACTTGATATTATAAAATATAGAAAAAGTCCTATTATAAAAAGCTTATTTTTATTACCCACTAAAAATCTTTTTAGATTGCCTTCCTTTTTATTTTTAACAGATAAGTATTTATTAACCATTACATAGCCTGCACATAACATAAATAAAGATAAAATAGACTTTAACATAATAAATATTTTATAACCATTTTTTAAAGAAATAAGTTCTAATATAAGATAAATTATTGCTGGAATCAGAATAACAAATTGTTTTTTATACTTATCATTTAACTTTGTCATGTTAAGGTAAATAGCTAACAATAAAAATAACCAAATAATAGAAGGATTAAGCACGTTTAAAACCGCTACTAAAATAACTGATAAAAATGGATTTATATTATCTAGGTTAATCTTCTTTAGCCCTAGTAAATTAATTTTAGAAGATGCACCAACGCTTTTGTTAATTCCTAATTTTTTACCTATCTTATCATTAAAAGATGATTTACTAGCCTTTTTTATATTGTATAAATATAAATCATTTGTTAAATTATCTGAATATCCTGTTATTGCATTATTATTAATAATAACGTATGGAACCCCTTTTAAATCCTCGTTTAAATATTTAGAAAGACTCTTTAACTTGTTTAAATTTTCCTTGTTATTATATACCTCATACTTATATATATTTAAGTCATATTCATCTTTAATTTTACTTAAGTATTTTTCTGCCTTTTTACAATAATTACAACCATCTCCATAAAAGAAATAGACATTTACACTCTTAGCAGATACTTTTAAATTAAATAAAAACATAATACAAATAACTAAAAGAAAAATCAATAGCTTATTTTTTATCTTCATACTTCATCACCAAGTAAAATTATAACACAAAAAAACAAAAGGAACATTAACCTTTTGTTTTAATCTACTGATATAGTTTTAGTAACAGTTTGTGATGCTGGTATAACTCTAGTTACAGTGCCATCACTATTTATTATTCTTTTAGGTATTTTAGTTGCACTAATTTTTCTCACGTTAACTTTTTTTGCATCAATTACCCTGACATTTTGTTTACTTAAAGCTACACTTCCTTTTAAATCTTTTACATTAGAAGTTGGAATCATAGTCAAAACACCAGCTGTTCCTACTACAAAAGCTAAAGCTAAACTAGCAGATGCTTTTATCCAAGAATCTTTTAATAACTCTTTATCAGCAAGTTTTGGTCTTCCTACCTTTAAAGCTTCCTCTTTTTTCATTTAATCAGCTCCTTATTATAATATATAACTATAATACCACAAAATAATAATTTAAAAACAATTTTATTGCTTATTTTACACTTTTACTTAACACTTATATTTTATTTAATATTAAGTTATCATCTTTAACATCAACTAATATGTTATCACCAGTTATTATTTTACCTTCTATCATACTCTTAGCTAAAAGTGTTTCTAAGTTCTTTGATACAACTCTTTTTAGAGGTCTTGCACCATAATTATAATCAAAACCCTTATCTACAAGATAATCTTTAGCTTTCTTTGACAATTCTATTTTTATATGACTATTTTTCACTCTATCATTTAAGTTTTCTATTAACTTATCAAGTATTTCATATATTGTTTTCTTATCAAGCGCATTAAAAGTAATTATCTCATCTATTCTGTTTAAGAACTCTGGTCTAAAGTGTAATTTCAATTCTTTATTTATTTGCTCTTCATCTATTTTTCCATCTAATACATACTCACTAGCAATATTAGAAGTCATTATTATAATTGTATTTTTAAAATCAACTGTACGTCCATGACCATCAGTTATTCTTCCATCATCTAGTATTTGAAGAAGAATGTTAAACACCTCTTTATCGGCTTTTTCTATTTCATCAAATAAAACTATACTATAAGGATTTCTTCTTACTTTTTCAGTTAACTGACCACCTTCATCATATCCTACATACCCAGGAGGCGCTCCAATTAATCTTGCGACTGAATGACTTTCCATATACTCACTCATATCGATTCTTATCATATGTTTTTCATCATCGAAAAGTTCATATGCAAGAGTTCTTGCAACCTCTGTTTTACCTACTCCAGTTGGTCCTAAAAACAAGAATGATCCAATAGGTCTATTTTCATCTTTTATTCCGCTTCTTGATCTTATAATAGATTCACTGACCAATTTTAAGGCATTATCTTGACCTTTAACTCTTTTTTTCATATTTTTTTCTAGACTTAATACTTTTTCTTTTTCACCCTTAGATAATTTTGAAACAGGAATATTAGTCCATCTAGAAATAACAGTTGCAATATCTTCTTCTGTAACTCTATCACTTAACACCTTATTTTCTGTTGAGTTTTTTAAGTTATCAAGTTTCTTTTCTAACTCTGGTATTGTACCATGTCTTAATACTGCACTAGATTCCAAATCATAATTATTTTCAGCCACTTCTAATTTAAATTTGGCCTCCTCTAATTTTTCTTTGGTTTCTTTTATTTCTTTTTGTATGTTTCTTTCTTTTTCCCAATCATTTTTTAAAATATTTTCTTCGTTTTTCATTTCCTTTATTTTAGAATCAAGTTCTTTGACTCTTTCACGACTTATATCATCTTTATCTTTCTTAATAGCTTCCTTTTCTATTTCAAGTTTCATTATTCTTCTAGTTAAACTATCAATATTTTCAGGAACTGAGTTCATTTGAACACGAATTGTTGCACAAGCTTCATCAACTAAATCAATTGCCTTATCTGGTAAAAACCTATCAGTTATATAACGATTAGATAATGTAGCAGCTGCAACTAACGCCTTATCAGATATTGATACTCCATGATATACTTCATACTTAGGTTTAAGGCCTCTTAATATGGTAATAGTATCAGATACCGTTGGTTCTTTTACTAATACTTTTTGAAATCTACGCTCTAAGGCTCCATCATCTTCAATATATTTACGATATTCATTTAAAGTTGTTGCACCAATTAGGTGTATTTCTCCTCTAGCTAACATTGGTTTTAACATATTACCAGCATCCATTGCACCATCTAACTTACCAGCACCCACTATCATATGAATTTCATCGATAAACATAATTATGTTACCTTCTGACTTTTTAACTTCATTTAAAACGTTTTTAAGTCTTTCCTCAAATTCACCACGATATTTAGCACCTGCAATTAATGCTGCCATATCAAGCTCCCAAATGGTTTTATCCTTTAAACTACTTGGTACATCACCTTTTACAATACGTCCAGCAAGACCCTCTATAATGGCAGTTTTACCAACACCTGGTTCACCAATTAATACCGGATTATTCTTTGTCTTACGAGATAAAATACGTGTTATAGATCGTATCTCATCATCCCTACCAATAACTGGGTCTGTCTTTCCATCTTTAACATATTGAGTAATATCTCTACCATACTTTTCTAAAACATTTTCTTCTTGTTGTTCATTCATATTAAACATAAATATCACCCCTTATAAATAATATTATGCATCCTTTATTTGCACTAAATACATTATATATCTATAATTAGCACTTGTCAAGTTAGAGTGCTAATTATTATAAAAAAATATTAAGCTTACGTGTTATTATAAGCTTAATTATTTGTTTAAATAAATCACTATGTTTTCCTGTTCTAATTAATTTAAGTAATAATACTTGCTCTTCTATTTTATATATCAAAAGCCAATCCGGTTCTATATGACACTCTCTTACATTATCATAGTTTTTATCACTAATAAGTCTATGATCCTTTAATTTTATATCTAACTTTTCATCAGAAGCAAGTACCTCAATTATATATTTTATAAAAATACTCATCATATATATTACTCATTTTTATCACCTTTCACTAAGATAGTGTATTATTTTATGATTTGGTTAGTAAGTTTTTATATAATAAATTTCTAAACTAAGCAATTACGTAACCATCTAAATTACATATATAACAATTTGGTAACAACATTTTTATTTTGGATAGCATTTTTTCATCATTCTCATACTTTCTTCCAACTAAAACACCTTCTATAAAACATGGAGGAAGCCCAAATATAATTGCACTTTCTCTATCAGTAAAAAAGTCATCTTTATTCTTTCTATCATTTAAAAATCTTTCATAATACCATTCATTTATAAATGGTTTAACATCTATATCACTTAAATTACTATTTAAAATATCACCATTTAATAACTTCTTAACATATTTATTATTACCATTAAAAATAACACCTACTTGTACTTTTTCTTGCTGATAACTAGGCATAAATCTAGTTTCTTTAGTCTGCTCCATAGACCACATAAAATAATCATCTCTTGCTACAATATTCATAATAGTAGGCATTTCATCTTTTGGAATGACTTTTGTTTCTTTTAGGTTTTCACCTTTAAATAAAATCGTTCCACCACTATAAAAGTTTATATAATCTTTAAGCAAATAATCTTTTTTTAGATTCCAAACCCCAACAGTCATAGGATATTTAGACTTTCTACCACCTGAAAACAAGTCACAAACTAGACCTTCTTTAGCTATCTTTTCTAATCCTTCAATATTTTTATAAGTTCCATGAAGAAGTGTTCCTTTATCTAACTTAACTAAGTCTCCTTTTTTATAATTATTTGGTATTTGTTTAAAGTTATTTATAGCATCATAATATAAGTCAATTTGTTTTAATAATATATCTTTTGTGTTACCGTTTACTACTTTATTTATTTTGTTTATATAATCTTGTTTATTCATATAGTCTCCTAATTTTATAAAATAAATTATTCTATTATCATAATAACATAAATAATATTTTAAAACTATGCTTTACACTCAAAATACTGTATAAAAGTTTTTATGCATTTTTTATGATTCGACATATTTTTTATAAATGATTTGTATAATAAATGCTTCGAAAGTGAGTTTTGTATGAATTATTATAGAGAAATAAAAAATTTAATAGAAGAAAAAGAAGTAAATGATAAGGTTAGATACTTAGAAAGTAATAGAGAAACAATTAAAACTTATTATGAAATAGGAAAACTTTTGATTAAAGCACAAGGTGGAGAAGAAAAAGCTAAATATGGTGATGGGTTAATAAAAAAGTGGTCAGAGAAATTAACTAAAGAGTATGGAAAGGGTTATAGTGAGAAAAATCTTAAAAGAATGAGAAAATTCTATATTTATTTTAAAAAGGAAAAAAGGTCAACGCTGTTGACCCAATTGAGTTGGACACACTGGAATTATATTTTATCATTTGATAATGAAAACGAGCGAAATTATTACATAAATAGATGTATTCAAAATAATTTATCCGTAAGAGGATTAATAAACGAAATAAAAACAAAGTCATTTGATAGGTTATCTTATGCAGATAAGAAAAATATAAAACTAATAACAGATAAAGAAAATAATCTAGATATAAAAGATATGATACATGACCCAATACTAATA
>CAVAWS010000021.1:0-7220 GCA_963592455.1 Paratractidigestivibacter sp.
ATATGATATAGAATCAACTATTACATTATCATTTTCTATGTAATAATACTCCTTCTTACCATTTCCCTTTTCTTCATAAAAAACGTTATTATCTAAAACATTAATAATATTTAACGTAGGAGTTTTAGCTACCTTACCAGTTGTCATATTAATTATTACTGATGAACCATTAACTTTAACAACTCCGTAAGAAGTCTTATTATTATCTACAGTTGATACTATTACATTTATTACCTTATCATCTGTATCAGATAACTTATAAGAATATATTTCTTTTCCATCATTATTTAAAACACCAACAACGTTATCCTTTACAAAAGTATAAGTATCATCTTGGTATGAAATTAAATCATACGTAAACTTAAGTTTTATATTTAAATTAGAATCAAGTATTCCGTACTTTAATCCATCACTGGTAGATTTACTTGCAATAATATCACTACCTGCTCTATATAAAGTAAAGTAAGTACCTGTTTTAACTACTTCCTTACCCGTTTTATCTATTATTAGTGGTAAGTTAGTTGCATCTTTTGCAATTGTATAACCATTAACATAATTCATTGCATAACTATATTTAGGATTAACAAGCATATTTCCTTTATCATCTATAAATCCATACTTATTATTTTGAATTATCATTATAGGATTATTATTAGTTGCATATATTCTTAAGTTATTAAGCTCTGTACCTGCTTTATTTATAAAAAACTCAAACGTAAATAGTATGAAAATTATAGAATAAACCATAACTTTTTTTACTATTTTATGTGTCTTTTCACTTTTTATATTAAAGTCTTTAATAGAAGGTACATACACATCTAAACTATTTTTATTTGTAACTTTTTCATCTTTTAATATCTCGTAGTTAGAAGAAGGCTTCTTTTCTTCTGGCATAATTTGACTTAGCATGGCATCTATTTCATCTGAGACTTCATCATCAAAAGATAATGTTTCTACATCATCTGATACATCAATAAAATCTTTATCATCCATAAAAACAAACCTCCTTTTAATATTCAATTTTATTTTATAATAAATAATATAAAAATACAAGATATGATAAAAGGTATTGTAAAGAAAAAACTAGCTTTCAAACTAGTTTTTTCGCTTACTCTTTAAACTCAAATATTAAGTCCATTATCTGTACTTTATCACCGTATTTTGCACCCATTTTAAGAAGCTCTTCATCAATACCCATGTGTTGTAATTTCTTTGCAAAACGAATTGCACCTTCATCAGTAAACTTAGTCATCTTAAATAGTTTTTCTACGTCTTTTCCTTTTACAACGTATATATCATTATCTCTTGTAATGGTAAATGGTTTTTCCTTTTTAAATTTATATAATACGTGAGATTCAAACTCCTCTTCTTCAAATAATGGTTCTTCTTTTATTTTATCTAATTCATCTGCAATTGCTATTAAAGCTTTATCAAGACCTTTATTAGTTATTGCACTTGTTTCATATACTGGTAAATTATATTTTTCCTTAAATCTTTTCAAGTTTTCAAAAGCACCTTCTATATCCATTTTATTTGCAATTATAACTTGAGGTTTCTTAATTAACTTTGGATCAAAGTCTTCTAACTCCTTATTAATTATCTCATAATCTTCTATAGGATCTCTTCCCTCTTGTGCTGACATATCAATTATATGTGCAATTACCCTTGTTCTTTGAACGTGTTTTAAGAACTTATCTCCAAGGCCTTCACCTAGTGATGCACCCTTAATTAACCCTGGTAAATCCGCTGCTACAAACACTCTATTATCAATTGTTTTAACAACTCCTAAGTTAGGAGATAACGTAGTAAAATGATATGCTGCAATCTTTGGCTTAGATGCTGAAATTAAAGATAAAATAGTTGACTTACCAACTGATGGCATACCAACAAAACCAACGTCTGCTAAAAGTCTTAACTCTACTTTGATCTTCTTTTCTTCTCCTGGTTCTCCGTTTTCAGAAAAGTTAGGAGCTGGATTAGTTGCAGTAGCAAAGGCAGTATTACCTCTTCCACCACGTCCACCATGAGCAATTATAGCAACATCGTCTTTCTTGGTTAAGTCTGCTATAATAAGACCTGTTTCCATATCTCTTACGGTAGTACCAAGAGGTACTTTTATAACAACATCTTCTGCTCCACGACCATTTTTATTTTTACCCATACCATTAGCACCCTTAGGAGCTTTAATTAACTTATTATATCTTAAATCAAGTAACGTCTTAAGACCTAAGTCAGTTTTAAAAACTATATTAGCACCACGTCCACCATTACCACCAAAAGGTCCACCATCTGGTATGTATTTTTCTCTTCTAAAAGCAGTACATCCATCTCCACCATTTCCTGCTTTAACATCCATCACAACTTCATCAACGAACATATAAATATCACCTCTTTACTATAAGTATAACAGTTTTGCACCATTTAAACTAGTTTTTTTACGTCTTGTTTTATCTTTTTTGGAATATGTTTACCTTCTGTTAAAGCGTTTTTAATTCTTTTTAATAATACTTCTTCTTGATTTTTAGATAAAGTACCTATTTCTGTTATCATATCATCAATAGAATATCTATTAAAACCTCTAAATAGTTCTAACGAATCTATAGAACATGTGTATATGAATCTACCCTTTTGAAGTGCAACTATTTGCTTTGAGTTATCTATGTAAACTATGTTGCCAAACTTAAATTTTTCTTCTTTTTTATCATTTTTATTATATAAATTAAAGATTTTATGAAATAAATTAGTAGGTATAAAATATTCATGTTTAGCTAAATCAGCATCGATTAAGTACTTATTATTTAAGTTTACAAAGTCAGATGACGTACCATTATTTCTTATTTTAACATACCCTTTTTTATTAAATCTATTATCTTTTCTTTTAACTATAACACACTCTAAAAAGTTACCATCTTTTTTCATTATTAAGTAGTTTGAGTCATCTTTTTTTACAACGGCGCCCTCTATTATGTTTACGTTCTTACTATCAGTATAAAAAACGCTATTACTACAAATAGCATCCTCATACTTATATATTGTTTTTATATCATTATAGTAGTTTCTATCAACTTCCATATAATATTCTCTTTTATCATTTGTAATCATTTTATCACCGTCTTATTTTATTTTTTTAATACTACACTTTGGAATGTATGCACTAACATTATCAGGAGAATTTTCATCTATAACTAACACTTCTTTTTCTTTTAAAGTATTAAATATTTTATGATCATCTTCTTCTAAGTCATCATAGCTTAACGCTTGATATGAAGTTGTTTCTCCATCATCAGTACTATATCCAAAGTAAAACACTTCTTCACAAGAGTTAGTAGAATTATACTCTCCTAAAAGCTTATATCCATCTATTTTCTTTTTATCAGAAATAATTAACTTGTTGTTTTTTTCTAAAACATAATAATCTTTTTTACCATAATCAAAATCTTCATATGAAATTCCATCTAATGCTGCATAATCAACACTTAAAAAAGTAGACTGAAAAAATCTATTAATATCTCTTTTTGCATTTTTATTATTCATAACGTCATTCAATGTTGCACCACTTACTGTAGCTAACATAGATATACTAAGTAAAACAGAAATTGTTTTTTTCTTATTCTTATTCATAATACTTCACCTCATAAGTGCTACTTATTATACAATTAAAGACTAAAAAAGTCCACCTTTTATGGACTACTTTAGAACTTTAGCACTACCTATTTGTTTAATACTATCACTTGGTATAAAAGTATTTTCTTTTACATATGAAGGTGCAGCATCATCTATAACATATATTTTCTCGTTATCATTTAATTTATTATTTTCTAAATCATCATAACTTAGTACTTTAAATTCTACTTTATTATTAACATTTGATACTTTATATAAAACTGCATCAGCAGAACTCATAGAAGAATATACGCCAAGACATGTATATCCTTTAACATTACTATTTAATGATAAAAACTCTTCTTTTTCGTTTTTTTGTACATAAAACACTTTTTTATTAAAATCATCATCAAACATAATAGAATCAGTTGCAAATAAATAGTTACTATTACTTAAGTTTCTATCATCAGAATCAACGTACTTTTCATTATTGACAATCGATGGTGTTATGTATGAAAAAGCACCTGTCATAATAGCTGTTGCACCTATTATTGATATTATTTTCTTAGTTTTTTTATTCATTTTTATCCCCCGTTTAACATACCTATCCTTTAAAAGAAGCATCAAAGTAATATATTTGTCTTTTTTCTTTATAATACTGTTTTTCAAAATCAGTCATAATATTTTTAATTTTTCTTTCATCATTATGTAAATCTAAACTTACTACATCAAATGTATACCAGTAATCACTTAAACTTTCAATTGCAGATGCAAAAAGTATCTTATTATCAGTCTTAAGTATTATATGTTTATTCTTTTTAAATATTCTATCATATAATTTTAGGTATGACACGTTAGTAAATCTTTTATTAGCATCTTGTTTTTTTGGCCATGGTTCTGAAAAAGTTAAGTAAATTGTATCAATTTCCTTTCCAAAAAAACTTATAATGTCATTTGCATTTGCACATATCATTTTTAGGTTCTTAATACTTCTTCCACTAATATTTTTAATGGCAGTTGCACACTGACCCTTATCAAGCTCAAGACCAATATAATTAATATTAGGATTACTAAGAGCCATTTCTATGATAAATGATCCTCTACCCATTCCAAGTTCCAAGCATATAGGATTTTTATTTCCAAATAAATCATGCCATTTATTTTTATACTTACTTGGTTCTTTAATTAAGTATGAACTACTATTTAAAATATTATCTGCATCTTTTACAACGTTATATTTCATAAAAACACCTCTAGACAATTTTAACACATAACACTAAAAATACCAACTATAAAAGAAAAATATCATCATATAGATGATATTACTTTGTTTCATAAACACTAACTTGTTTCTTATCTCTACCTTTACGTTCAAATTTAACGTATCCTGAAATCTTAGCAAATAAAGTGTGATCTTTACCCATACCAACGTTAGTACCTGGATAAATTCTTGTACCTCTTTGACGATAAATTATTGATCCAGCTGTTACGTATTCTCCGTCAGCTGCTTTAGCGCCTAATCTACGACCTTCACTATCACGTCCGTTGCTAGTTGAACCTTGAGCCTTAACGTGTGCAAATAATTGAATGCATAATTTTAACATCAACAAACGCCTCCTTTTATACAAATTTTATATTAGTTTTATAATCATTTTCAAGTTCTTTTAACATGTTAATCATATTTACAAATACCTTGTTTATAGTATCATCGTCTTTTAAGATATCAACACTTACTAAACCCTCTTTTTCTACATAAGAAATAGATTTATCATCAAGTGTTAATGCCATATTACAGCTTGTAATAACAATGGATGATACAGAAGCACAAACAATGTCTTTACCATATGTATCATAATTAGCATGTCCAGACACTTTAAAGTTCTTTATTTTATCGTTTTCATAACAAACTTTTATCTTTATCATAACATCACCAATTAAGCGTTAATCTTAGTAATAGTTAGCTTAGTATATGGTTGACGATGGCCTTGTTTCTTATGAGATTTTTTCTTTGGTAAATAATGATATACTATTATCTTCTTTTGTTTATCATGTTTTTCTACCTTAGCTTCTACTGTTGCACCTTCAACATATGGATGACCAATTTTTTCATCTGTCATAACAACCTTATCGAAAGTATATTTCTTTCCAGCTTCGCAATCTAATTTTTCAACATAGATAACAGAACCTTCTTCAACTAGGTATTGTTTACCACCAGTTTCAATAACTGCTTTCATAAATTATTCCTCCTTCTTTAAAAACTTAGACTCACCTTTAAGGTACATAAATTGTTTACTTTAAACCTTTTAAGTGTGGTTGAAGAACAAGAAGTTCATTCAAACGTTACAATTTTACCATAATATTAAATATTAGTCAAACCTTTCTTTTAAAATACTATACTCACTAACATATCTTTTTCCATTATAAAAGAAGTTGTTTTTTTGCCTTTTAAAATGTTCTACCTTTCCCTTTTTGATAAAGTTATTTTTCTTGTAAACGCTTTTTTTAATATATCTTTCTAAAAGTACTTTGTTAAATAAATACGGAATGTTATTTAAATACGTAATTATTTTTTTAATTATAAAAAAGAAAACAATTATCATACCAAAGTTACCCTTACCATAAGACAAATATAAATAAAAAAGTACTATAAAACTTATTACTGATATTATAAAACTTATTTTAAGAGCTTTTTTATAATAAGTTAAAGAACATATTATAGTATGTAATATTTTAGACCCATCAAGAGGTATTATTGGTATTAAGTTAAAGAAGAAAATAGATAGATGATATTTTTTTATCATAAAATATAATCTACCTGGTATAATGTTATTTTTAAATAAAATAAACACAAGGGAAAAAAAGATCCACTGCATAATAAACCCTGATACAGATATGATAAATTCTTCTTTAAATGGTTTATCTACTTCATCTTCATATGTTATAAAGCCTCCCGCTAACGTAAAATCTACTTTTTTTATATTCCATTTATAGTGCATAGATGATATTATGTGTCCAATTTCATGAATAAAAATTATTAAGAAAAAAACACTAATATCTTTAAATAAGCCTGATATTAAAGATACAAAAAACAAAATATATAAAGAGTAAGATATTTTAATCTTCCTAAATAAACTCATCATATTTTAAATACTTTCCGTTTTTTTGAAACATTAAATAAACCTTTTCTTCACATACCCCAATTATTTCATCTTTAGAAACATAATCATATAGAGAAACAGATAAGTTAGTTAAATTACCATAAGTTATAATAACACCTTGTTTATCTTGAATTTTTACTATGTTACCATACGTTTTATCCTTCTTTTTTTCTATTACAATACCACTTTTAAATGCACTAATATTTTCACCTATATCTACTTTAAAAAGATAAAAGTTACCGTCTTTTTCTACGCTGTTATATTTAAAACTTTCACCTGATACTTTTTTTGTTTCATCATTAGTTTTAAACGGAATAAGTTCTCCTAGGTACTTTTGATACATGCCATAAATTCTAGCGAATGATAAATTATTTTTATAAACTATACTCTTTAATTTCTTTTTGTTATTACTTGATATATTTATGTAAATAGATGCTGCTAAAAAAAATATAACAACAA
>CAVAWS010000022.1:0-23750 GCA_963592455.1 Paratractidigestivibacter sp.
CCACTCAAATTCTGAAAATAACAATATAAGCATTACAAATAAAATAAATATCCCGATAATTTGAAAAAGACTATATAAACTAAATGAAGAATTATATACATCAGACGGATTATTTGGATTATACTTAATTTTTTTAATATCACCTTTTCTTGGTATTAAATTAGTAGAATAATTTGTAACATAATAGTATTTTCTATTATTAACAACATATTCATATTTTAAGTAATATGATACTTTACCTTCTTCATTTATACTTCTTATTTTATTTAAGTATTTTGCATCAATTTCTACATAATCATTGTATTCTTTAGCCTCTTTTTGTCTTAAATACGTTGGCACTAAAAATAACGTTAAACTTATAGTTACAATTAATATTACAAAAAATTTCGGAATACCTTGTTCATTTATTTCACTTTTCTCACTCATTAATTACAACTCCTATCTTACTATATAATTATATCATAAATATGTTATAATTATATAGGTGATTAATTATGAATAACGAACCTTTAGCTAACAAGATAAGACCTGATAAATTATCTATGGTAATCGGGCAAGAACACTTAATTGGTGAAGGTAAAATATTAACAAACTTAGTAAATAATAATAAATTATTTTCAATGATATTATATGGTCCTCCTGGTATTGGAAAGACATCAATAGCAAATGCTATTACTAAAGAATTAAACGTTAAATCTAGGTTTTTAAATGCCGTTGCAAATAACAAAAAGGACTTTGAAATTGTTTTTGAAGAAACTAAAATATATGGAAATATAGTTCTTATAGTAGATGAAATACATAGACTTAATAAAGATAAACAAGATCTTCTTCTTCCTATGTTAGAAAATGGTTTAATAACTTTAATAGGTCTTACTACATCTAATCCTTATCATAAAATAAATCCTGCTATTAGAAGTAGGTGTCAAATATTTGAATTAAAGCCTCTTAGTAAAAAAGATATTATAAAAGGTATAAAACGTGCATCTAGTTATCTAGAAGATGTAAAAATAAATGATGAATCTATTAATCTTATTGCAACAATGTCAAATGGTGATTTTAGATTTGCTCTTAACTTACTTGAGGTATCTTACTACAGTACTAGTGATAAAAAAATAACGGTAGATATGATTAAAACAATAAACTCAAAATCATCTAATCCAATGGATGAAGATGAAACTGGTCATTATGATGTTTTATCTGCTTTTCAAAAATCAATTAGAGGGTCAGACGTAAATGCATCTCTTCACTATCTTGCTAGATTAATATCTTCTGGTGACTTAGATAGTATTTACAGAAGAATGGCTGTTATAGCATATGAAGATATTGGACTTGCTAATCCATTTATGGGAGTTAAAGTAGATGCTTGTATTAGATTATGTGAGCTAATAGGCTTACCAGAAGCTAGAATACCACTTGGAAACACAGTAATAGAGCTTGCATTATCTCCTAAGTCAAACAGTGGTCATTTAGCCTTAGATTTGGCTTTAAAAGACATAGAAAATGGAAATATAGGTAAAGTACCATCACATATAAATGCACAAGCATTTGGATATAAATATCCTCATGATTATCCAAATAATTATGTTGTACAACAGTATCTTCCAGATGAACTAATAAATAGAGTTTATTATAAACCTAAAAATAATAAATATGAAAGAGCATTTAAAATAACACAAGATAATTTAGATAAAATAAAAAACAAAAAGAATTAACTTTTTGTTTTTTTATGATTATATTCCAAACGTATCTTCTTCGTCCTCATTATCATCTGATGAATAATCTCCAACAACCTTAGTTTTCTCTAACTCTTTAGCTTCCTCATACGAAAGCATTCTAGTTTTTTCATCCTCGTCATTATCAACTAATTTCATTCTTATTGTCTTTTCAGTTTCATCATCATCGTCTTCTTCATCATAGTCATCATCTTCATCATAATCGTCATAATCATCATACTCTTCTTCATCATCATTGCCTTCTTTTTCTTTATTAGCCTTAGCTACTTTCTTCTTATGTGAATTAGAGTTATTATGTTTTTTCTTATTATTCTTTTTCTTATTATTTTTATTTTGAATTACAACAAATATAACTATTCCAAGAACAACGCATCCTATTATTAAACCAATTATTAATGGTAAAGGACTAGACTCTTTCTTTTCAATAATAATTCTATAAGTAGACTTAGTACCATCAGTTGCAGTAACTAATATTTTAATAATACTACCATCTTCTAAGTTTTCATTACCAGTTATTTTAACAGTTGCCTTACTATCTGCCGGTTTTGCAGAAATATCAAGTTCTGAATCTTCATTATTAATTTTTAAGTAAAAAGTCTTAGAATTAGCATCAAAATCTAACTTATATCCATCTATTTTTATACTTTTTAACTTAGCATTAGATGATTCTTCCTTATCTTTTCTATTAACAGTTATCTTATAATACTTAGTTGATCCATCTGCTGCTAAAACAGATATTGTAATAGTATTATCTCCAACTTCTAACTTAGATGGATTTTCTATTTCTACTTTAGCATTTTCATCTTCTGCAACAGCTTTAACACTAACCTTTTTCGTATCATAATCAACAGATAAAGTATACTTAGTAGTATCTTTATCAAAATCTTCTAACATTTCTCCATCAATTAATATCTTTGATAAGTAATTATTATCAGATTTCTTTGTTGTTGTCGTAGTAGACTTTTTAGTTGTTGTAGTAGTTGTAGTTGTAGTTGCCTTGGAAACTACAACAGTTTTTGTATCATAGACCGTTTGTTCTGGATCATCAGGGTCAGCAAGAGAAACGTCATATTTACCGTCTTCATTTGCCTTTAGCTCTATAGAGCCTGATGAATTCATTGAAGTACTTCCCTTATATACTTTTAAATCAGTAGCTACAATAACACTTCTATCTGTTGTAATAGTACATTTAAAAACCTCTCCTACTTTAGCACTTGAAGGACAAGTAATACTTGGTCCATCTGCTTTAACACTTATCATAGAGCACATGAATACTGCCATAATAAACAATAAATTTTTAATGTTTTTTTTCATATTTTTTTCAACTCCTATTTTTACAAGATTATTGTAACATTTTATTATACTAATATCAATAACGTTTTTTATTTTGATCTTTATATTTTGTAATTCCCTTAGTATTTATTCTTTTACTATTTACATAAGAATTATATTCTCTATAATTAATAGTCTGCTTATTAGATGTTTTAGTTATAAAATCACCATCAGTATAATTACTACCTTGTAAATTTATTTTGCACATTTCTATTAATATATACTTATATAAATCTTTAATCATATCTACCTCTCCTTTAATATGTCATTTATAACGTAACTTGCAAGAAAAATACCTGCCGTATTTGGAACTATCGAAATAGAACCTATTATGTCTTTTGTTTTTAAAATTGGTACTTCAGATGATGATACAACAGGAAGTTTATAGCTGATACCTTCTTTTCTTAATAAGTATCTAAATTTTTTAGCTAAAGGATCATTATAAGTCTTCCATATGTTTGTAACAGAAAGTGCTTCTGGGTTAATTTTATTACCTGTACCACAAGATGAAATTATTTTTATGTTATTTTTAATAGCATACTTAACTAGAAGCACTTTTGCATTCATATCATCACAAGCATCTATTATGTAGTCATAATTAGCTTCTAAATCATTTAAAAAACTTTCATCTACTAAAGAATTATATGTTTTAATATTACATTTATTATTAATAGAAAGAACTCTTTTTCTAGCTACATCTACTTTATTTTCGCCAATATTTTCATATAAAGAAAGTATTTGTCTATTTAAGTTAGTTATCTCAAATTTATCATAATCTATAACTGTTATATTTAAAATACCACTTCTTGCTAACATTTCTAAAGTAGAACCACCTACTCCACCTATTCCAACTAATAAAACCCTAACATTCATTAATTTTGTTAGGTTATCTTCACCTATTACCTTTATTAATCTTTTGTACTGATCCATATATATTCACCAGCTATATTATATAATAATTTTTGTAAAAGAAAAAGACCCATAGGGTCGATCATTAGCAAAATAAACCTGCACACTCGCAGGTGGGCATCCCACAATGACTTTAGACTTCTTAAATAAATTTAAGCATGAACACCATCATTGATTCTGATTCCCTATTAAATCTTAGCGGGTTAAATGTGCTAACTCCCGATGCCTCTAGGTCACTTATATTATAACACTAAATAGATATTTTATACAATAGTATTATATACTTATTTACACTTTTTAAAATTTTATTGTATTAATAAACTCTTCTAGCATTGCACATATTTTTTTAAACTTCATATTATCTCCAGGTGATACCATATTATTGTTATTTATAACAATTCTAATTGATGGAATACCACATACAAGTGCTGCTGAAGCTATTATCTCATTTTCTTTTTCAGGATTAGGATTATTATTTTCATCAATCTTAAGCCCGTATTTATTAGATAAAAGTTTAAGCTTAGATATTATCTCGTCATGACCACATAAAGTTTCATGTAAATGACTTACTAAATCAAGATCAGTATCATCTTTAAACGTACTAGAATGTATATCTATTAGTAGCTTTATATTATAACTTTCAACTAAGTTAATAACTGCGTTTTTATATAAACTTTCTTTATCTGTATTAGGATCTGCATGAGTAAACATTTGAAAAATAGCATAACTACTTGTAGAATAACTAAGGTATCTAGCTAATGCACCAGTAAATTTTTCAGCATCTCTTATATCATCACCTCTAAAATGATTAACAGCATGTGGCGCTGAAAGTAAAACAGGTTTAATACCACTTAATACTCTGTACTTTTCCTCCGTCCATAAATTAGTACCATAATATCCATTATTAGAAAAGTCGTTTTCAAAATTATAAATATCATTTTTCATTAAATATCACCCAGCCCTACTTTATATAAATATTATATATGAAAGAAGGTAAAATTTCAATAAGAAAAAGAATAAGAAAAAGTTTATTTCTTATCCTTTACATTTTTAATAATAATATTTACATCTTCTTTAGAATTTAACACTTCATCTTTATCAAAATATAATACGCCATTTATTTCATCTAATTTTGTTCCAACGTACTTTCTGATATTTCTTCTTTTTGTTTTTTCAATTCATTTATTATAGAGTTACTTTTTTCTTCTCTTTTTTGTAAAGTAGATAATCTTAAATTTAATATATTCATTGCATCTTCATATGAATAGTTCTTATCTTGAACTTTTTCTTTCACTAAAAACTCTCCTATGGTGTAATTCTATTAGGTCCTCTAAAGATAAACATAGTTTCTTTAAGTGATGGTAAATTTAGAAGTAACATTGTAATTCTATCTATTCCTAGTGCAAATCCTCCATGAGGTGGACAACCATACTTAAAGAAGTCTTTATAAAACTTAATATCTTCTCCAAGGCCTTTTTCACTAGCTTGTTTTTCTAACACATCATACCTATGTTCTCTTTGCGCACCAGTTGTTATTTCAGTACCTTTCCAAATTAAATCATACCCTTGTGGTACATCATCTTTTCTCATGTGATAGAAAGCTCTTTTTGTCTTACTAAAGTCTGTAACAAATATAAATTCATGACCGTATTCTTCCATTGCATACTTACTAGTTAACTTCTCAGTTTCTGCATTCATATCACCAACATCATGATCTGGAATCTCATATCCATACTTTTCATGTAACTTTTCATATAAGTCTTGAAGTTTAATTCTTGGAAATGGTTTTGTTGGAACAACTACGTCTACATTATACTTTTCCTTTATTAAATCCCCATACTTTTCCTTAACAGCCTTAAGACCTTCTATTAATAAATCTTCTTCTAAGTCCATTACATCCTCGTATGAATTAATGTTAGCAAATTCAATATCAAATGAAGTAAACTCAGTTGCATGACGATTAGTATTTGAGTTTTCTGCACGAAAACAAGGAGCTACTTCAAATACTTTTTCATATCCAGCTGCTATTGCCATTTGTTTATAAAACTGTGGCGATTGAGCAAGGTATGCCTTGTTACCAAAATAGTCCACTTCAAATACTTCACTACCAGATTCTGAAGCTGCTCCAATTAGCTTTGGAGTATGAATCTCAGTAAAGTCTTTTTTATATAAATAATTTCTTAAAGCCTTAACAAATTCAGTCTGAATTTTAAATATGTAAAAATTAACATCATTTCTTAAGTCGATAAAACGATTATCCATCCTTGTATCAATTTGTGCTGCATCTTTATTAGTAATACTAATAGGTAGTTCTGGTGCAGATAAGCTAGTTACTTCAATAGAACTTGGTATTAATTCCATACCACCCATTTTTACCTTTTCATTTTCTTTTATAACACCAGTTACCTTAATAGTTGATTCATTAGTTAAATCATTAACTATCTCTACCATTTTCTTATTTTTTTCTTCTGATTTTTCTATTGTAATTTGAATTCTTTGTCCTTCTATTCTAAGAACTATAAACTGTACCCATTGTAAGTTTCTTACTTTTTCAGCAAAACCAGAAATAGTAACTTCTTTATCTATGTTTCCCTTAAAATTTATCATATTAACACTCCTTATCTTCTTTTACCTTTTTCTTCATTTTTATCTTTTTCTAATCCAAATATTTTTTCTATTAAAATCTTCATCTTATTTGATAAATGATTTCCAAGTAAATTTTCTTTAAACCTATTAGAAGATGAAAATCTATCATATGTTTCACCATCAACGTATGAATGACCGTTAGTTTCTTCCATGTAAGATGAGTATTTGTCAAAACCAAAATAGTCTTCTAATCTAGCTTTTTGTTCTCTTGATATATTTTCTTCATTATCCTTTGGAAATACAATAATTGCACCTCTATTTGGATTTTGAGCATGACCTATGTAAACCCAGTTGTAAAAATGTATTAATAAAGCCTGGGAATCCTTGTATTTATTAAGCTTAAAGCTCTCTTTTAATGATGCATTAATAAAATCATCTATATATCTATGACTCTTTTCTGTTAGATAGTAAAATGCCCAATCTTCATGAGTAGGTTTATGTTTGTATATTTTAGATACTTTATAGAAATTACCATCTGGATCAATAAAGCCATCATAATCTTTTATTTTACCTTCACTATCTAGACCAACTATAGGTTCAAAATCATAAGCTACATTATCAATTATATCCATTATTTTTTATCCTTACATTTACAGTTATCACCGCAAGAGCACTCATGATCTGATGAGTCATCACAATTACACTCATGAAGTGATGATGAACAATCATCATCAACTATATTTTCGTCTAGATAATAAATTAATGCATCTACTGATACTAACTCTTCACTTCTAGTTTTATTGTTTTTAACCTTAACTTCATTATTTTCTAAATCATTACTATTAAGAACGATTGTAAATTTACTATTTAATCTATCAGCTTGTTTAAATCCAGCTTTTAAACTTCTTGATAAGTAATCAGTTTCAACTATAAAACCACTCATTCTAAGTTCATTAGTCAAATAAGCAGCATATTTTTTCTCATCTTCATTTACATATAACAAGAATAAGTCAACTGAATTATCTATCTTTGGTAATTTTCCTTCTTTTTCAAGTGCTATCATCAATCTATCAAAACCTGCTGCAAATCCAATTGCTGGTGTAGATGGTCCTCCTAATTGTTCAACCATGTTATTATATCTTCCTCCACCACCAATAACGTTTTGAGCTCCAAAGCCTTCAATATCAGCTTCTATTTCAAAAACAGTATGATTATAATAATCAAGGCCTCTTACAACAGATGGATCAACAACATACTTAATTTGCATTATTTCTAAGTACTCTTTAACTTTTTCAAACCTCTCTTTAGATTCTTCGTTTAAGTAATCTATTGTTTTAGGAGCAGTCTTCATAATTTCCTTATCTTTATCTACTTTACAGTCTAATATTCTAAGTGGATTTTTCTCTAGTCTTTCTAAACAATCAGAACATAATTCATCTTTATGTGGCTCAAAGTGCTTAATTAATGCCTCTCTATAATTGTTTCTCGACTTGCTATCTCCAAGAGAATTAATATTTACCTTAATACCTTTTAATCCTAATAAACTGTAAATATTAACTGCAAGAGATATTATTTCAGCATCAGAAAGTGGATCATCAGTACCTATTATTTCCATACCAAACTGAGTTAGTTCACGAAGTCTACCAGCTTGTGGTCTTTCGTATCTATACATTGGCATATTATAATAATATTTTGCTGGTTTATTATCATCACCATATACTTTATTTTCTATAAAACTTCTTACAACACCTGCAGTACCCTCAGGACGAAGTGTCATATTTCTTCCACCACGATCAGTAAAATCATATGTTTCCTTAGTTACAATATCAGTTGTTTCACCTACTCCTCTATGAAATAACTCGCTTGATTCAAATACGGGTACTCTAATAAAGTTATAGTTATATTTTTCCATTACTTCATCAATTACCCTTGATACATATTGCCAGTATTTAGATTCCATACCATATATATCTTTAGTTCCTTTTGGTTTTGTTATCATAAACATCCTCCTTTTAAATAAAAAAGAGCCTTATACTTATAGGGATGAACTAAAGATAAGTCCACGGTGCCACCCTACTTCACAAAAGTGCTCTTTTATTTTTAATTATAAATTGTCTTGTTTTTATTTATATTGTAAGCTGTCACTTCTTACTAAAAACATATTTATATTTTAGTATATTTTTTATGATTAGTCAATTTTTTATTTCTATATTTTTTTAAATCATTTAAAAATCATATTTACTGTCAATTATTATGGTAATTGGTCCATCGTTTATTAAAGATACTTTCATATCTTCACCAAACGTGCCAGTTTCTACATGAACTTCTTCATTTTTTAATTGTTCATTAAAATAGTCATATAAAAGACTTGCTTCTTTATAATTTAAAGCATCAGTAAATGAAGGCCTTCTACCATTTAACTTGGCATACAAGGTAAATTGTGATATTGATAAAATACTTCCATTAACGTCTTTAAGGCTATAATTTAATTTATCATTTTCATCCTCAAATATTCTTAAGTTAACTATTTTATTTACCATCTTATTTACTATTTCCTTAGTATCACCATCAGTAAATGATACTAATACCATGTAACCATTATCTATTTTTCCAACTATTTTTTTATTTATTTCAACACTAGAAGTTGATACTCTTTGTATAATTACTTTCATTATTTATTACCTCTTATAACAGATGTAACATATGGTAGTTGTTCCACTATGTTTATATAGTTATTTAATTTCTCTAAATCATGTACTACAACATCTAAATCATAAGTATTATAATCATCACTTACTATTGTATTTACACTTTTAACACCAATATTTAATGCAGTAGTTTTAGATATTATGTCAAGCAAGATATTATCTTTTTTCTCAGTATAGATAATTACATTTGATACATACTTCTTATCAGATTCCATATTCCATTTAGCATCTATTATTCTATCTGTTACATCAACTATGTTATGACAATTCTTTCTATGTATTGTAATTCCATTACCTTTAGATATGTAACCTACTATCTCATCACCTTTAACTGGTGAACAGCATCCTCCAAATGATATTTTAAGATCATTTATACCATCAATTATAATATCTCCGTTTGATTGCATATCTTTTGTTGAATACTTAGATATTTTTGTTGCAATTTTATTTTCTTCTTCTTTTTCACCTAAAACCATTTTTATTATAGAAGTTGGATTATATTTTCCTATACCAATTTCATAAAATAAGTCATTTTCATTATTAAGACCTAACTCATCTAAAACAGGTGATATTTTTTTAATATCTAATATATCATTAATGGATAGTTTTTTTCTTCTTATCATCTTTGTTAAGCTTTCCTTACCAAATGATATAGTTTGTTCTTTATCTATTTTACTAAAGAATGTTTTTATTTTGTTTTTAGCACTTGTTGTAAAAGCAATATTAAGCCACTCTTGCGATGGACCTTTACTATTTTTATTAGTGTTTATTTTAACAATGTCTCCATCTTTCAATTTATAATCAAGAGGTACTATGTTATCATTTACAATTGCACCAACCATTTGATGACCAACTGATGTATGAACTCTATACGCAAAGTCTATTGGAGTTGATCCTATTGGTAATTCAAAGACATCACCTTTTGGAGTATATACATATATGTTGCTAGGATTAAACACCTCATTTTTAACAGTGTCAACGAATTCCTTACTTTCAACTTGTTGTTCATTAAGCTCTATAACACTTCTAAATGATTTTAACTTTAACTCCATATCATTTATTTTATTTACACCATGTTCTTTATAAGACCAATGTGAAGCAAAACCATATTCTGCTACCTTGTCCATTTCATAAGTTCTTATTTGAACTTCAAATAACTTTCCATTAACACCAAAAACAGTTGTGTGAAGAGATTGATATCCATTTGGTTTAGGACGTGCTATATAATCTTTAAAACGTTTTGGAACTGGTTTATACTTAGCATGTATAAGACCTAGTGCAAGATAACACTCTTGCTCTGTATTAACAAAGTATCTTAATGCTAAAATATCATATATTTGGTTAAAAGTCTTACCTTTTTGAAGTTTATTATATATAGAGTATACACTCTTTGTTCTACCCTTCATCTCGTGAACAATACCATTATCTGTTAATATTTTAGAAATACTATCCATCATTTCTTTAACAGATTTATCAAGTTCAGTTCTAGACTCACTTAACTTTTCTAAAATATCATTATAAACATCAGGCTTTAAATATTTTAAACACAAGTCTTCCATTTCACTCTTTATATGATTAATACCTAATCTATGTGCTATCGGAACTAATATTTCTAGTGTTTCCTTAGCCTTTTCTTTTTGTTTTTTCTCTGGAATAGCCCAAAGTGTACGCATGTTATGTAAACGATCTGCTATCTTTAAAATAATTATTCTAACATCACCAGATAATCCTACTAATATTTTTTTATGATAAGATGCTAAAGCCTCACTATCCGCTGATAAAGAAAGTTTATTAATTCTTGAAATGCCATCAACTAACGTTCTAATATTTTGTCCAAACTCTTCTTCAACCATGTCTAAAGTTACACTTGCAAAGTTAATAACATCATGTAAAAGTGCAGTTGCAAGAGTTTCACTATCTGCGTATATCTCAGTTAAAATATAAGCAACATTTAAAGGGTGGAGCATATAAGGATCACCCGTTAATCTTAACTGCCCAGCATGGGCTTTAGAAGCAAAAGAATAAGCTTTTTCAATTAACTCTAACTCTTCTTTTTTATCAATATATTCTTTTGCTTTATTTAATAAATCATCTATAGTATAAGCATTTTCATTTGGTTTCAATATAATCACCCATTTTCTATTTTTTACCTTTATTTTTACTACTCGTTTTCTTTTCTTTATAATTTTTTCTTTCAAATAAATACCACATTTGACCTGCTAAGAAAACTGATGAATAAAGTCCAGCCACAAGGCCAAATATTAATGCTAAGTTAAATTCTAATATCCCCTTTGATCCAAGGATAATTAAACATATAACTGGTATTAATGTTGTTAAAGTAGTATAAATGGACCTAGTCATAGTTTCTGTTATACTCTTATTAACTAACGCCTTTAAATCATCTCTTGAGATATTTTTATTTTCATTTAAATACTCTCTTATTCTATCAAATACTACTATTGTATTATTAATTGAGTAACCAACTATTGTTAAAATAGCAGCTATAAATATTACATTAACTTCTATTTTAAATATAGAGAATAATATAATAACAAATAATACATCATGTAATAATGCTAAAATAGATGAAATTGCAAAACTAAATTTAAATCTAAATGACACATAAATAATTATACCTATTGCTGCTAAAATAACCGAGAATATTGCATTTTTAATCAAGTCTTGCTTTACTATGTTTGTTACAACATTTATCTCTGTTTTAGCATCATATTTATCTTCAAAGTAATTATTTACCTTGTTAATTCCCTTTTCTTTTAACTCATCATTTAATTTAACATATATTTCATTATTTTCTTGTTTTTCTACCGAAACAACATCATAGTTAAGTGTTTTAAAATCATCTCTTATTTTAGATACACTAATATTTTTAGCATTTATAGTAACATCAGTACCACTTCTAAAATCAATACCTAAATTAAGACCTACAACACACAAGAATATAATTCCAATTACTAAGTATATAGAAGATATAGAAATACATTTCTTTAACATTTTAATAGAGTTAATTTCCTTCTTCTCTTTTTTTGTTTTATTATATCTAATAAACTTAGATGGATTTTTATCAAACACACCAGTATCAACAAAGAATTTTAATACTTTTTTATTAATTAATACCATAACAAACATTGTTGCAAAAATAGTTATCATTAACATCGTTGCAAAACCTTTAACTGATGATTCACCAAATATAAATAATACAATTGCTACTATAAGTGTAGTTACATTTGCATCAAATATTGTACTCCAAGAACTCTTATTACCATTTACGTAAGAAGTCTTTATATTATGACCTTTTTCTAATTCTTCTTTTATACGTTCATTAGTAACAACACATGAGTCAACAGCCATACCAATACCTAGTACTAAAGCTGCAATTCCAGGTAAAGTAAGTACTCCTCCTATAAGCCAAAATACTCCCATTACAAGTAACATGTATAAAATTAAGTTAATACCTGATATAAATCCTGAGAACTTATATAAAATAGTCATAAATATAATTACAATAAGCATTCCTATTACACCAGCAAAGAAAGTTTTAGATAAAACACCTTTACCATATGAAGCATTAACGTTTTGACTGGAAACTTCAGTTAATTTAGTTGAAATAGATCCAGCATTTATACTATCTGCAAGACTTTCCGCTTCTTCTTTTTCAAAATTACCAGTTATTATAACATTATCTGAAAATCCTTGTGACACTGTAGCTGCTGATAAACAATCACTGTCTTCATTCCCACAATTATCTTTATCTTTACTATATGAGTTAACACCCTTTTCATAGTTATACCAAATAACCATTAAGTTTTTACCACTTTCCATCTCACTAACTTTCGTAGTAGCAGATAAAAACTTATCGTTATCCTTAACATTTAATTGAATAGCTGGTTTACCAGATTCATCGTAAGTTAACTTAGCACCGCTTATAACACTAGCATCCATTAATAAATTATCATTAACATCCCTAAAAGAAACATTAGCAACCTTGCTTAATATTTTTCTGGCTCCTTCTATATCTGTTACCCCCGCAAGTTTTACTCTTATTCTATCATCACCTTCCATTGTAAGTTCAGGTTCTGATACTCCAAGAGAGTCAACATTTCTTTTTAGTACATCATAAGTACTCTTTAAATCACCCGATTTTAAACTTTTTCCATCACTTCTTTTAACTTGATATAAAACCTCAAATCCACCTTTTAAATCAAGTCCGAATTTTAAGTCATTAAATAATGGTATATAAACCAAAGAAAATAAGGCTATACACGCAAAAAATAAAATTATTCTTCTTAAAAATTTCTTCTTCATCTTTATTCTCCTTCTATAATATATAATTAGCATCACATTACTAACATCTAATATTATATAACATGTAATAGATAAAATCAAACAAAAGTAGTATATAAAATATATCTTAATTATTGTATATTTAAAATGTTTTATTACCATTACGTAAACGGATGGTGATAAAATTGGCAAGATTTAAAGTAGATATAACAGGTATAAACACAAATTCAATTAAAGTACTAACTAAGGAAGAGATGGATTTCTTATTTAAAAAACTTCAAGACGGTAATAAAAATGTAAGAGATGAAATTGCACTTGGTAATTTAAAATTAGTTTTATCAATACTTAAAAACTATCAAAACAGAGTTGATAACATGGATGACTTATTTCAAATAGGATGTATAGGTCTTATGAAGGCAATTGATAACTTTGACATGTCACATAACGTTAAGTTTTCTACTTATGCAGTACCTTTAATATTAGGAGAAATAAGAAGATATTTAAGAGATAATAGTAACATTAGAATATCTAGAAGTATTAAAGACTTAGCATATAAAATTTTTAAGGAAAAAGAAGAATATTTTATTGTTAACGGAAAAGAACTTTCTAATGATGAGTTAGCTAAAAAACTAGAGGTTGACGTAATAGATATCATAGTGGCGCTAGAAGCTATGAAAGATCCAATTAGTATGTCCGAAGTTATTTATAATGATGGTGGTGATACTATTTACCTAGAAGATCAATTAGAGTCTAAAAAGAACATGGCATCAAGCTGGATAGATAATATATCATTAAAAGAAGCGATTAATGATTTAAAAGAAAAAGAAAAAAGAATTATAACAGATAGATATTTAATTGGAAAAACACAAATGGAAATAGCTGAAGAAATAGGTATATCGCAAGCACAAGTATCTAGATTAGAAAAAGATGGACTAGCCAACATAAAAAAGAAAATGATGTAATTATTAAATAAAAAAAAGATCACCCATCGTGATCTTTTAATTAAGTGGTATAAAGGAGTAAGTAGTGTTTTTTTGAGTGTATAATTATAATTAGAATAACCACTTATTTTCTAATTACACTTTAATTATATAATACAAATATTAAATATCTATATAAAAATTATTAAAAAATATTAAATTAACATGGAATGTAGAAAATAATACTAAGACCATTTTCACTATTATTTTTAGCATAAATATTTCCATCATGAGCACTTATTATTTGCTTACATATAGAAAGGCCTAAACCTGATATTTTTCTAGATGGATCAGTTGTATAAAGTGGCTTAAATATCTTTTTTAAATTCTTTTCATCTACCCCACCACCGTTATCAGCAACCTCAAAACGTACCATTTCTTTATCAAATGTTACGTTTATTTTTATTGTACCAGACTTTCCGTTAAAGTTTTTAACGCTATTTGTAATTACGTTACTGAATATTCTTTTTATCTTTATATAATCAATTTTAATAGATTTATTTTTAGCATTATTATTTATTATTAAGTTAATCTTCTTTTCTTTTAAATCATCATAATAATTATTATTTATGTCTTCTAAAATATCATCTATCTTCTTTTCTTCTATTTTTAAGGTGTCTTTTATATTACAACTTTGATAATCATCAAATTCTTCTAAAATATCTTTCATCATTAAAGCTTTATTATATATTTTATCAATGTAATTTTTCTTTTTTTCATCACTTAAATTCTTATTTTTAAGTAAGTCTGCATACCCTATAACAGATGTTAAAGGTGTTTTTATATCATGAGAAATAGATGCTATTATTCTATTTTGATTTTCTTTTTCTTCTTCAAGTGACATAGTCATATCAACAAAGGTATTTTGTATTTGCTGCATGTTTTTAGGCAATTTTCTTTTATAAGGTATTTTACCAAATTTATAATCATTAATATCTTTTAAGATAACTTCCATTGGATTTATTATCTTAGTAGAATTAATGGTAAATATAATAAGTAGTATTACTGATATAATGATTATTTCATAAAATACAAACTTTTTCATAAAGGAAAGACCTGATGCTATAGAAGATGATGAATAAGTTAATTCATAATTATTTCCATCTATGTGCACAAACGTCGTTGAAGAAAATAATTTACCGCTGGATTTTTTTTGATAAATAATTTCACCATCCATGGTAGAAAGCGTAATATAACCATTGTTTTTCTTGGCATAAGAATCTAATATTTCAACTGTTTTATCTAAATTATTACCATCTATTAATCTTGTTAAATAATATAATTTTCTATGATTATACTCTTTAGCTTCTACTATATTATCAACTAATTTATTAGATAAATAAAATTTATAATATGAAAAAAGAAATATAGAATTTAAGGAAATTAACGCTACAGTTATTAAAATAGTAATTTTTTTAAATGACCACTTAAACTTCAATTAAACCACCTTAACAAACTTATATCCCATACCCCAAATTGTTTTAATGTATTTTTCATCTTTATCTAACTTATTTCTTAAACTTTTTATATTAACGGCAACCGTACCTATATCTCCATAATTATTTTTCCATACGTTTTGATATATTTGATCCTTTGATAAAACAATACCAGCATTTTCCATTAAGTAAGATAATAGTTCAAACTCCTTAGTTGACAAGATTACGCTTTCATTATTTTTATATACTTCAAAACTTTCTTTGTTAATTTTTATCTCACCTATCTCTATTATTTTACTATTGCTTTTCTTTTCACTTCTTTCTTCTCTTCTTAAGTGAGCTTTTACCCTTGCTAAAAACTCTTCATTTATAAATGGTTTTGTAATATAATCATCTGCTCCAACTTCAAAACCAACTAACTTATCTATTAACTGCGTTTTTGCACTTATAAATATTATAGGAGCCTTAGTAATGTTTCTTATCTTAGCACAAACCTCTGTACCAGATATATCAGGCATCATAATATC
This sequence comes from Paratractidigestivibacter sp., assembly GCA_963592455.1. Lineage (GTDB taxonomy): Bacteria > Bacillota_I > Bacilli_A > RF39 > UBA660 > Aphodocola. The sequence continues at coordinate 16,514 of CAVAWS010000022.1, forward strand.
AAGTAATATCAAATCAAAATCATTATTTTCTATTTCTTCTAACGCAGATGAACCATCATTTTTTATAACAGTACTATACCCTTCAGCTTCTAATATATCACTTTCAAGTTCTGCTATATCTTTTTCATCATCTACTATTAATATTTTTTCTATTTTAATCACCTTCTTCATACTTATTATAACATTATATAAAGGTAATTCATAATTAAAAATTATTAAAAAAAAGCTACTTTTAATAGCTTATTTCATTTTATTTAAATATTTTTCATACTTAGTAAATTCAGGTGTCTTTAAATTAGTTTCTGATAGTTCTTCTAACATCTTCTTTTGTTTTCTATCTAGCTTAGTTGGAACAACTACCTTTAATACTACGTATAAGTCACCAACACCTGATCTAGATGGGCTTTTAAGTCCCTTACCTCTGATTCTATGTTTTTCACCAGACTGACTTCCAGATGGAATACTTAATACAATTGTACCATCTAACGTTGGAACTTCTTTTTTACATCCTAATGATGCTTCTGCTATGGTAAGTGGAAGTGTTAAGTATAAATTACAGCCATCTCTTTCAAATAATGGATGATCTTTTACCTTTAACTCAATATATACATCTCCATTTGGTCCTCCATTATCACCAGCAGGTCCTTTTTCAGGTACTCTTAAGTGATCTCCTGTTTGAACACCAGCTGGTACCTTTACCTTTATTGTTTTTTTAACTTTCTTTTTACCAGTACCTCTGCAACTTGTACACTTAGTTTTATATATTTCTCCTGTACCGTTACAATTTGTACATACACTTTGTGATGCAAATGTACCAAATAAACTTCTTTGTTCTTTTGTTACAACACCAGTACCATGACAAGTAGGACAAGTTTCTGGATTATGTCCTCCCTTACCATCACATTCTTCACAATTATCCATAATATCAAGTCCAACCGTTGTTTCACAACCAAAGGCTGCTTCTTCAAACGTCATTTCAAATACAACACTAACATCTGGACCTTTTGTTTTTCTGTTTGCCGAAGAACTTCTACCTGAACCTCCAAAGAACGATGAACCAAATCCAAAACCTTGACCAAATATATCTCTTAATATATCTGATGCATCAAAATCTTCAAATCCAGAGAAACCTCCATATCCACCATTTTGATCAAAAGCAGCATGACCAAATTGATCATATTTACTTCTTTTTTCTTTATCAGATAACACAGCATAAGCTTCTTGAGCCTCTTTAAATTTTTCTGCTGCATTTTCTTCTTTTGAGATATCAGGATGATATTTTTTTGCTAATTTTCTAAAAGCACTTTTTATTTCTGCATCAGTAGCATCTTTAGAAACACCAAGTACTTCATAATAGTCTTTCTTATTCATGCCTTATCACTCCTAACTGTTATAAATTTCAATAAACTTTTTTATATATTTTTCAAAAGTCTTAATGGCTGATTGAATAACTTCTTCATTAGTTAAATCTATATTTGCAACTTTTAGCTCATCTAATGGATACATAGAACCTCCGGTTTTTAAGAAATTAATATAGCTTTCTAATTGACCTTCTTTGTTATTTAAAATCCCATCTACAATATAACTTGCTGCTGATATTCCAGTTGCATATTTATATACATAAAAACCATAGTAGAAATGAGGTATTCTAGCCCATTCATACTTAATTAAATCATCACAAACCACATTTTTACCAAAATATTTCTTTATTAAATCATAATATATATTTGATAATAAATCACTTGTTAATACTTCACCTTGTTCCCTTAAACTATGAGTTTTTCGTTCAAATTCTGCAAACATTGTTTGTCTAAAAAGGGTTGCTTTATATAAATCCAAAATATGATTTATAATTGCTAATTTTTCATTTTTATCCTTAGAATTTTTAAGCATATAATTTGCAAGAAGTAATTCATTAACAGTAGATGCAACTTCTGCTACAAATATTTCGTATGATGAATATTGATAAGGATTATTATGACAAGATAAATAAGTATGCATTGAATGACCTAATTCATGAGCTAATGTTGAAACATCATCTAAAGTGCCCTCATAATTTAATAAAACATATGGATTAATATCATAGTTACCTGATGAATATGCACCAGATCTTTTACCTTTATTATGATAAATATCTATCCACTTTTCATCAAAGGCTTTTTTTAAATTACTTATATATTCATCACCTAATACACTTAATGCACTTATTACAATTTCTTTAGCTTCATCAAAAGTATATTTTTTATCTACTTTATTAATTATCTCAACATAAGTATCATACATATGAAATTCATCTAGTGATAATATTTTTTTCTTTAAATCATAATAATTATATAAAACATTTAAATTATCATTTACAACTTTTATTAAATTATCATAAATTTTTACAGGTACATTATCAGAATAAAGAGATGCACTAATTGCACTGTCATAATTTTTTATTTTAGCTGTTACAACGTTAGTTTCTACTTCACTTTTATAAATTGTTGCAATTGTTCTAATATATTTTTTATACTTATCATGAAGCATTTCAAATGCTTTTTTTCGTATATTTCTATCTTTTGATTTAATAAATAACGAATAATTACTTTCATTAAATTTAACCTTGTTTCCATCTTCATCAATAATATAATCATATTCAAAATCAGAGTCAGTTAAAACTTCATATATTTCTTCTGGACTTGATAAACAATTTGATAAGTTTGATAACATTCTTTCTTTATCTTCGTCTAATGTATGCTTTTTGTACCTATATATATTTTCAATATTAAATTTATATTCTTTAAGTTTTTCTTCATCATCATAAAATGACTCTAATTTTTTCTTATCTAGTTTTAATAATTCTGGCGTAACAAAAGAAGATAATTCACTATATATAACATATAAATCAGAAACTTTATTCATCATTACTTTATATCTTTCATTTAGTGTATCAGCATCATAATTTAAATGTGCATAATAATATATTTTTTCTAATCTTCTTGATACATTTTCATCATATTTTAAAAACTCGTAAAACTTTTTACCATTTTTTAAAAAATTATCTTTGTAATCTTTGATTTTTAATATTTCTTCTTTTGCTATATCAAAATCTTTTTGCCAATCTTCTTTACTACTATATATTTTTGATAAATCCCATTTGTATTCATCTTTTATATCATCTCTTAATTTTTCTTCTAAAGCCATAGACTTTTTTCCTTTCATTTATACATAAAGTTCTAGCAAATACTGCTAGAACCTTAAATTATTTTTTTTCTTCATATTCTGCGTCTACTACTTCGTCGTCATCTTTTTTATTTTTCTTCTTACCTTCTTTTTCAGCAGCTTCTTGAGATTTTTTATTAGCTTCTTCGTATACTTTAGCTCCAAATTCCATTGCCTTTGAAGATAATTTTTCTGTTTTCTCTTTTATTTTATCCACATCATCATTTTTTAATTCATCAGTTAAATCTTTTATTAATTTTTCTGCTTCTTCTTTATCTTTCTTATCAACTTTATCTCCTAATTCCTTAATAGATTTTTCAGTTGCAAAGATCATTTGATCAGCTTCATTTTTAGCATCTGCTAATGCTTTTTTCTTTTCATCTGCTTCTTTATTAGCTTCAGCTTCTTTTACCATTCTATCAATTTCTTCATCAGAAAGATTTGTTGATGCAGTAATAGTTATTGCTTGTTCTTTACCAGTTCCTAAGTCTTTTGCTTTAACGTTAACGATTCCGTTTGCATCTATATCAAATGTAACTTCAATTTGAGGTACTCCTCTTGGTGCAGGTGGAATGTTAGTTAATTGGAATCTTCCTAAAGTCTTGTTATCAGATGCCATTGTTCTTTCGCCTTGAAGAACGTGTATATCAACTGCTGGTTGGTTATCAGCTGCTGTTGAGAATACTTGTGACTTAGAAGTTGGTATTGTAGTATTCTTTTCAATTAATGTAGTCATAACATTACCCATTGTTTCAATGCCAAGTGAAAGTGGTGTAACATCAAGTAATACTATGTCATTAACATCTCCAGATAATACTCCACCTTGTATAGCAGCTCCCATAGCAACTACTTCATCTGGGTTAACACCTTTAGATGGTTCTTTACCAAGTTCTTCTTTAATTACTTCTTGTACTTTAGGAATACGAGTAGAACCACCAACTAATAATACTTTATCAATATCATTCTTAGTTAACTTAGCATCTTTTAATGCCTTTCTAACTGGTTCTAGAGTTGACTCTGTTAAATCCTCAGTTAATTTTTCAAACTTAGATCTAGTAAGTGCTATTTCAAAGTTTACAACACCATCTTTTGCTTGAGCTAAGAATGGTAATGAAATTTGTGTTGTAGTCATACCAGATAAGTCTTTTTTAGCTTTTTCTGCTGCATCTTGTAATCTTTGCATAGCCATCTTATCTTGTGTTATATCAAGATCATATTCATCTTTAATTTCATCTACTAAGAAATCAACTATTCTTTGGTCATAGTCATCTCCACCTAAATGGTTATTTCCTGATGTAGATTTAACTTCAAATACTCCATCACCTAACTCTAGTATAGATACATCAAATGTACCACCACCTAAGTCGTATACAAGTACTGTTTGAGCATTTTCTTGTTTATCAAGACCATATGCAAGTGCTGCTGCAGTAGGTTCATTAATAATTCTTTCTACTTCAAGTCCAGCAATCTTACCAGCGTTTTTAGTAGCTTGTCTTTGCGCATCATTAAAATATGCAGGAACTGTAATAACAGCTTTTGTTACGTTTTCTCCTAAGTAACTTTCAGCAGTTTTCTTTAAGTCTCCTAATATCATTGCTGATATCTCTTCTGGAGTATACTCTTTACCATTTGCTTTTACCTTTTTATCAGTACCCATTAATCTTTTTACAGATCTTATAGTATCAGGGTTAACAACCATTTGTCTTTTAGCTGCTCCTCCAACTATAATATCCTTATTTTTAAAAGCTACAACAGATGGAGTTGTTCTTTCTCCTTCTTTGTTAGCTATAACCTTAGCTTCTCCTCCTTCATATATTGCAACACATGAATTAGTTGTTCCTAAGTCAATACCAATTGTTTTACTCATAATTAATCATTCCTTTCTTATTTATTAACTTTAACCATTGCTGGTCTAATAACTTTATCTTTAAGCATATATCCTTTTTGATATACCTCTAAAACAATTTCATTTTCCTTATCTTTTACTTCCTCGGTCATAACAGCTTGATGATATTTTGGATCAAAAGGTTTATTAAGTGCTTCTATTTCACTTACACCATACTTTTCAAGGGCACTTGTAAGCGATGCATAAACCATTTTCATTCCTTCTAAAAACTTAGATACTTCATCTTCTAAATTATCATCATCCATTTTAATAGCTCTTTCAAAATTATCTAAGATTGGAAGAATTTCTAATATTAAATCTTCATTACAATACTTTAATATCTTAGAAGTTTCCTCGTCTTTTCTCTTTCTGTAATTTATTAAATCTGCCTTTGCTCTTATAGCCTCATTTTCGGCTTCCTTTAACTTTTCATTCATTTTTAAAGCTTCTTCTTTAGTAAGAGATATAGTTTCTTCTTTTTTAGTTTCCTTTTTATCTTTTTCTTTAACTTTATCTTTTTCCTTTATTTTTTCTTTCTTGTTCTTATCTTCTTTCATATCTTACCCTTCTATATTACGCTTAATAAAATCTAGCAGCGAAACAATTCTTTCATAATCCATTCTCTTAGGTCCTACTATTGCTATAGTTCCCTCATGACCATCTTTACTATACTTAGTTTTAATTATTGATACATTATCATCAAAATTACTTTCATGGCCAATATAAACATTTACATCACCATCTGATGCTTCTATTTTTTGTATTTCTTCCTCATTATCAAACTTATTTAGTATATCTTTTACCTTGCTAACATCATCAAATTCCCTGTAATTAAGAAGCTTAGTTCTTCCTGCCATATGCATATGTGATTTATAAGAGAATTCTGAAAATGCATTATAAAATGCTTGATATAAAGCTTCATGAGATTTAACAAAATTACCAATAATAGGTTTAATTTCAAACTCTAATTTAGAACTTATTTCACTAAGTGCTGTTCCAACAAGAAGTTTATTAATTAATTCGACTACTTTCTTTATTTCGTTTGGGCTAACAGAATCATCTAAGTTAATCTCTTTATGTTCTACATGTCCTTTATCAGTTATAACGATTGCTATTAAAGAAGTATCACTATACGGTACTACTTCTACCTGCTTTAGTTTATTTTCAGTACTACTTGATCCTAAGACTAATGAGGTACAATTAGTAATTTCGGATACTATCTCAAGACTTCTTGTTATAACATCTGATAAAACAAGTTTCTTATTATCAAATATTGTTTGAAGTTTTAGAACATCTTCACCAGTCATCTTCTTAGGTTCCATTAAGTTATCTACGTAATATCTATAACCTTTTTCACTAGGAACTCTACCAGATGAAGTATGAGTCTTTTCAAGATAACCAATATTCTCTAAATAAGCCATCTCATTTCTAACAGTAGCTGATGAACAATTAAGCACCTTACATATTAAAGATGATCCAACAGGATTAGCTGTCTTAATATAATCTTCTATAATCAATTTTAGAATCTTATTTTGTCTTTCAGTAAGCAAATATCATCACCTTCTTTTTGTAGTCTACTAACATTATAATATGTTAAATTAGCACTGTCAATACATAAGTGCTAAAAATTAATTAAAATTTTATTAAAAAAAATAAATTGCATAACGCAACTTATTTTATAAACGTAAATATCTTTTCAAAACCAATTATATACATAACTAAAACAGCGATATCAATTACAAGCAAAACAGATAAAATTGCTATTATAGCCTTTTTCTTAGGAGTAAGCTTAATTGTCTCCTTTTTCTTCTTTTCTTTTTTAGGTAGCCCCTTAGGATCAGTCTTAACCTCAGTTTTATTATCAGCACTTGGTAAAGAAGTATTATTAGTTTCAGAAGAAATATTGTTTTCTTTATTTACATTAGATTCATCTTTAGTATCTTTTACTTCTTTGTTATCTGTTTTTGTTTCCTCTTCTTTTTTAGAATCAGTGCTATCTTCTGCCTTAGCATCAGATACATCTTCTAAATCAAGTATTTCATCTTTTTCTTCCATAAATAATAATTCCTTTCTATTCTAAAATAATTATATATTAAAATTATGTTAAAATCAATTATTTTTAATATACGAGTCAAGAAACATTATAAT